>JALSNL010000198.1 GCA_026987055.1 Melioribacteraceae bacterium
CTTCTTCGGTTTCCGGTTCTTTAGTTTCTTCTACTTCATCTTTTTTTGTTTCTTCGGCTTTTTCTTCTACCGGTTCTGATTTTACTTCTTCTTCGGCTACTTTTTCTTTAGCAGCTTCTTCTTTTTTCTCTTCTTTCTTTTCTTGTTTTGCTTCCTCGGCAAATCCTGCAAAAACAGAAGAATCGAACTTACCTGAATCGGCATTTCTAATATCATCCACAGTTACTTTTTCAAGTTTGTGTGTACTAATATAATCTTCAATTTCAGCATCATCTTTTTCTTTCATTGCAGCAATAACGCTTAAAACTATTTTTTTGTTTTCTTTATCAAATTCAACAACTTTAGCTTTAAGTTTAGTATCTACCGGAAAACTAAGAGCAAGATTTTTAATTTTAGAAGGAGAAAGTTGGGATGAAGGAATAAAACCATCAACACCTAAAGTTAATTCTGCGATTAATCCTTTTTCAATAATTCTCACAACTTTAACTTCTTCCTCTTTGCCAACTTTATAAACACTTTCAAAAGTATCCCAAGGATTATCTTGAACTTGTTTGTGACCAAGAGATATTTTTCTATTTTCGGTATCAATTCCCAGAACTACAACTTCAAGTTCTTCACCTTTTTTAATTATTTCTCCGGGATGACGAACTTTTTTAGTCCATGATAAATCCGAGATGTGAACTAAGCCGTCAATACCCGGTTCAAGTTCCACAAACACACCAAAGTTAGTTAAGTTACGTGCAATACCGGTATGTTTTGAGCCGATAGGATATTTTTGCAATAGTTCTTGCCACGGATCAGGAGTAAGTTGTTTCATACCAAGTGAAATTTTCTTATCGGCTTTATCCAAGCTTAAAATTACAGCTTCAACAACTTGTCCCATAGAAACATGTTGAGAAGGATGATTGATATGTTGAGTCCAGCTCATTTCGGAAATATGAATTAACCCTTCAATACCTTTCTCTATTTCAATGAAAGCACCATAGTCGGTAAGTGAAACAACTTTACCGGAAACTTTATCTCCGATTTTGTAATTCTCTTCAATTTTTTCCCAAGGGTGCGGTTGTAATTGTTTAATGCTAAGTGAAATTCTTTTTCTTTCCAAATCAAAATCGGTAACAACAACTTTAATTTTTTCGTCAAGTTTAACAACTTCACTAGGATGATTAATTCTACCCCAGCTTAAATCGGTAATATGAACTAAACCGTCCACACCGCCAAGATCAACAAACACACCGAAATCCGTAATTGCTTTAACAATACCTTCAAGAATTTGTCCTTTTTCAAGTCCTTCAAGTATTTCTTTTCTTTGGTCGGAAATTGTTTCTTCAATAAGAGCTTTGTGAGAAACAACAACGTTTTCGGTAGCATTGTTAATTTTAACAATTTTGAAATCCATTGTTTGCCCAACAAAAGCATCAAAATCTCTAACCGGACGAATATCAATTTGTGAACCTGGTAAGAACGCTTCGATTCCCATCAAATCCACAACCATTCCGCCTTTAATTCTTTTAAGAATTTTACCAACAAGAACAGTTTCATTTTCGTAAGCATCAATAATTTGTGCCCATACTTTTAAGAAATCGGCACGTTTTTTACTTAATACCAAATTGCCGTTTTCATCTTCAACATTTTCAATAACAACGTCAACAAGCATTCCAATTTTAAGTTCTTCCGTAGCAGTAAAATCATTTCTGGAAAGAGTACCATCTGATTTGAAGCCAACATCAAGTACCACATTATCATCGGTTATTCCAACAACTTTGCCTTGAATTACTTCTCCTTCTTTAAGATCTTGAAATGATTGATCGTAAAGATTTGCCAATGTTTGAAGTTCTTCCGGTGAATATTCATCAGGATTCATAAATTTATTCATTTCGAAAGTCGTAGTCTTTTTTACTTCTTCATTATTCTCTTCTATTTGGTCGGTCATTTAACCTCCTGGTTAAGCTTTACTATGTATCCTATTCTTTGCCATCAAAAGAAAAGTACACACTATTTTTTTAGTTTAACATTATTTATTTGGATGGCTGTTTATTTTCTAATTCTTTTAAGTCTTTAATAATATTTTCTATTTCTTGGTTGATTGTTAAATTAGTTGTATCAAGTTCAATTGCATCATCTGCTTTTTTTAACGGACTAATTTCTCTGCCGCTATCAATTTTATCACGTCTCTTAATACTTTCTTCAACACTTTCCAAAGTTACATCTTCCCCTTTTTCTTTATATTCCAGATATCTTCTTTTAGCTCTTTCTTTAATATCGGCAGTAAGAAAAATTTTTAGATCCGCATTAGGGAACACAACGGTTGTAGTATCTCTACCTTCAACAACAAGGTTCTTATTGTTAGCCATTTTTTGCTGAAGCTTTACCATTTCTTTTCTTACTTCGGGTATTTTACTAATGTCGCTAACATTTGCATTTACTTTTGGTGTACGTATTTTATCGGTAACTTCAACTCCGTTAAGAAACACTCTTGTAAGTCCGTTTTCATATTCAAGTTCTAATTCCAAATTCTTTACTGCTTCTATAAGTCCTTTATGATTATTAATAAAATCATTTTCCAAAGCATAAAAAGTAATGGCTCGGTACATTGCTCCGGTATCTACATATAGATAATTCAGCTTTCCGGCAAGTTGTTTTGCCAGTGTACTTTTACCGCTTGCAGCAGGTCCGTCAATTGCTATAATTATAAATTTTTGCATAGTTTGTAAAATTACTTATTTTCTTTTTTATTTCAAAAAGAATTATTTTGTAATTTCTTATATTTCAATATCTTAACAAAACTTATGGGGAATTTTTTATGGGATTATTAAGTTGGATAATAGTTGGCGGTTTAGCAGGGTGGCTTTCTACTAAAATTATTACACCTAAAAAAAAGAAAGGCTGCTTTTCCGGAATAGCTTTGGGAATTTTTGGTGCTATCGTCGGTGGATTTTTAGTATCTCTTATGGGAGGCAGTAAAGTTACCGGACTTAACTTGTACAGTATTTTAGTTGCTACACTAGGAGCCGTTGTTGTTATATGGGTTGCCCGTCAATTTAACGATTAAAAACATCTATCATTGCATTGTGTATTAAACCGTTTGTTGTTAAAAAATGATTTGAAAAAATATCAATTGGTTTTCCCTTAAAATCACTTATTTTTCCGCCGGCTTCTTCTACCAAAAGGAGTCCGGCACAAACATCCCACGGTTTAAGTCCGCTTTCCCAAAAAGCATCAAATACACCTGAAGCAACATAACACATATCTAAAGCAGCCGAGCCTAACCTTCTTACGCCTCGTGTTTTGACTAATAGGTTAGTAAAAACTCTAATCGTTTTCTCCAAATCTTTTTTAATGTCGTACGGAAATCCGGTTACTACCAGACTTTCTGATAAAGTTTTATTTTTAGTTACCGAAATTTTTTCATCGTTTACAAATGCACCGGCTCCCTTTTCAGATGCATAAATTTTATTGTTCATTACATCATAAATAACACCGGCTATTGTTTTATCATTTTTTTGAACACC
>JALSNL010000199.1 GCA_026987055.1 Melioribacteraceae bacterium
GAAATAAGGCCAAAACATTTGTTCAAAAGTTAATGAATCAAATAATTGTGAAATACTTGGCACGGTTAAGAGAGTAAGTAGCCATGGCATCATAATCCAAGAGAAAACTCCACCTATTAACCAATAAACTTCCCAAGCAACATTTTTAACTTTATTGTAAGGTATATAAAAACTACCGGCAGCAAAACCGCCAACAGCATGATAAAATATTCCTAATAAAACATTCATGTAAACTCCTTTACTAATTTACCGGGAAATTTTTTGGATATTTATAATTGTATTCGGGGAAAACAAAATTACCATTTCCAATTCTAAAATACCTTCTGCTTATTTGCTTAATATTATTAGTTGTACTATCTTTCAATTCGGAAATTATCATATAACCACCGTCATTATTAGGCAAAATCATTTTTAGTGGAATTGTTTTTGTAGAATGTTTAGTAAGCTTAAGCTCTTTCTCTTTTTGAGCAAGAACTTTATTAGCAGAATTAACAATTTTAATTTTAACCTTTCCCTCTTTATTTTTGTCCGAATCATTTATAGCAAAAAGATTAAAATTAATTTGGTCATTCTTTTTATAGATTTTCGGATTTTTTATGTATCTACCATCTTCCATATCTAAAAATACTGCAAAAGGTTTCATTGCATGGTAGTGTGCTAATAAAGTTGAAGTTGGTCTTAACTTTTTAATATCTTCTTTAAACCAATCGCCTGTGTATCCGTGGTCATTTGTTAAATACGGAAATGATATTACACCGGCAAACACTTGAGATGCCCTTGCAACTTCTGTTTCTATAGCCCAAAGATATGCTTGAAAATTTCTTCGTTGTGCAGCGTTTGCATTATTACCAAGGTAATAGTTATAAATATCTCTTCCCGAATACAATTGAGTTCCGTCAGGCTCGTAATATTCATAATTCTTTTTAAAAGGTGTTATATCATTTGCGGTAAAACTTCCTTCTGTTCTGATTGCCGAGTGTTTACCGTCTCTATTTAACCATAACCAACTGTATTCGTTTAAAATTAAAGGAACTTTTTCTTTGTTGTAAATATTTAATCCGTAAACATCTGAAAAAAGATTACCGAATCTATATTTTTCTCTTAGTTTTTTAACTTGTTCATTTGTTGACCACCAACCATGCGCCAAAGTGTACCAATGAATTTCTTTCATTTCAATTTTTGTCATCTCTTTATCATTATTCCAACCGGCATCCCAAATTCTTGTCGGGTCAAGTTTCCGAAGCGAAGGTAACAATTCTTTCCCTACAAAATTATTTGTTTGTTCGTTAAGTGCATCCCAAATAATTATGGATGGATGATTGCCATCCGACCAAACCCAATCCGTATATTCCTTTTTAACTTCTTCATCACTTCCTCGTAAATTCCACATAGGATATTCATTTTGAATTAAAAAGCCATACTCATCAGCCATCTCATACCAAAACGAAGGAAGCAAACCTATACTTACTCTAAAAGCATTCCAGCCAAGAGCTTTGGGAATTTCCACCATTAGCTTTTTAACCCATTTTTTATCCCAAGGTAAATTATTTCTGTTTCTATCTTCAAAAAAACGATTTAGCGTAAATGAAGAACCGAACAATTTTATTAATTTTCCATTTAGAAAAAACTTTTTTCCGTTTGCATTAAAATCCCTCATCCCAAAAGTAAAATTTCTTTTATCCGATTTCCCTAACAAATAAGGAGATGGAACCGGTTTTTTAATTTCGGGATTTCCATAATTATTAAATACAACTCCTTTGGATTTTACAATTATCACAGCTTCATAAAGAAAGGGAGTTTCTGGTGACCACAATATCGGGTTATTTATTTTAAGTTCCGTTTCGACTACTTTACTTCTTTGACATTTTAATTTTCCGCTAAGCTTAACCGTATCACTAACAATTTTTTTTGTTTTCTTTTCCTGTAGATAAATATTGGTTTCATATTTTAATTCAGAATATTCCATATTTCGTTCAAGTAACTTTGCTCTGTTTTCAAGTTTAATTTTAACTTTTACTTTTGAAGTTTTGACATTAGGTAAAATTAGAGCTCTGTTTATTTCAAGCGGTCCGATAAACCGGATAGAAATATCATCCCATATTCCGGGGAAATCCGTAAACTTTTCTCTGTCGAACCCAGTGGCTGATTCTTTCGGCAACCAAGCTCTTTCTCCAATTCTGACCAACAAAATATTTTCATCATTATAATTTAAAAAACCGGTTAATTCAGCTTCCACCGGAGTGTTGCATTGCATGTAAGTTCCGCAATCATGCCCGTTAATAATAACTTGTGTGTTAAATCTGCTTTTAAGTATTTTTAGAATGGCAAAATGATTTGCAAAAGTTGAATCAATTGAAAATACAAATTTGTACCAACTGTAACGCGGTTTTTGTGTTCCATAAAAATACTTGTCATACTGTTCAATTTTGGGTTGAGCCAAGTCAATTAAGCCCGGAACTTGAATTGTTTTGGAAAATTTTTGAGGCGGGAAAGCATCGGTTGTTTGTTCAAATTCAACAATGCCGTTTAGAGAAAGTGTTTTTGTATCAATTCTATTATTTTCTTGTGCAAAAAGAAAATTTACACTTAACAGCAAAAGTAATATTGTTTTTTTCATTAGGATTTATTTTTGTCTATAGAATTTTTATTTGGCAATACCAACTCTGTTCTTAGCAATTACAAAACCATCAAACTGAGCGTAGGAAGTATTGTGCGGTCTCCAATCATCGGTATTACCACCGTGGAATGTTGAAAAATAAATTCCGCCGATTTTGCCATTATTGTTTTCAACATTTCTGAAACGCATGTCGGTTATGTTTAATCTTTCAATACCGTCTATCCAAACTTTCAATTTTCCATCATCTTTTCCGGGTGTTCCTACATTAACATATTGTTCAATGCAAATCCATTTTCCAGGTTCGGCAAAATAATTGCAATCGATTCCTTGTCCCCAAACTTGACTTCCCCATTTACCGTTTTTACTTTTGGGAACGTAAGCATATACAACAATTTTACCTTTATCAACCCACATAAATCTTAGTGTCCACCCATTTGTTCCGTCCGGTTGATTTCCGCCGGAGCGCGTCCAAGAATCTCCGCCTCCCATAAAGCCGGGTAGTTTCCCACCTTTTCTGAAATCAAATCCTTTCTCAAATTTTACATAATAACGCAAATATGCTTCTTGTAAATATTTTTCTTTTATACCGGGAATATCTCTTAAAACTATAGGGAATTGTAATCCGGTTGTACTTGGTCCAAGTCCGCCTTTGGGATAATTTACACGTATAGACTTTCCACATTGAAATGCGTTTTCTATTACTTCATTTTTGTCGGCTCTGCTATTCCATCTTATTCCCCAAGTTCTTTGCCAATGACTATCGTTAAATCCTTCCTCAAAACCACCGTAAAAAACTATGTCTTTTCTATCAGCTAAATCTTTTTCTATTGAATTAGCATCACCGCCTATCCCATTTTTAGCTTTAATTTTATCGAATGTTACCAT
>JALSNL010000200.1 GCA_026987055.1 Melioribacteraceae bacterium
TTTTCCATCTAACCAAGGCGTTGGAACTAACGTAATAAAAAACTGACTGCCATTTGTTCCGGGTCCGGCATTTGCCATAGATAAAATTCCGGGCCCAGTGTGTTTTAAGTCCTGATGGAATTCATCTTCAAACGGATGCCCGAAATAACTTTCGCCGCCTCGTCCTGTTCCGGTAGGATCTCCGCCTTGAATCATAAAATCCTTAATTACTCTGTGAAAAATTACTCCGTTGTAATATCCCTTTGTGGCTAATCCTACAAAATTTTCAACTGTTTTCGGAGCTTTATCGGCAAATAATTCTATTTCGATATCGCCTACATTAGTTTTAATTTTTGCTAATAGAAATTCGTTGTCTTTTAATGTCATTAGTTCTTTCATTATATCCTCTATTGTATTTAATTTTTGTTTTTATTTATTTTGTATTCTTTATTGAACATGTTGTTACTAGTAAAACAATGCTTAATAAAAATATTTTTTCCATCGCTTATAATTTTGTCTACTTTTTTTAAGGACTTCACCTTTTCGTTATAACTATATAAGTGAATATTTACAAAGAACGACAAAGTTACACAAAGAAATCATGCTAAAAAATTTCATCAATTTATTAAGGTTGAATAAAATTTTTCCAAACCAAAAATAAGATTGTAACACCTGCAAGGATTCTATAAAAAACAAAAACATAAGTTGTATTTGTTCTTAGAAACTTAAGTAAAAAACTAATTGTTAAGTATCCGCTTATTAAAGAAAAAAGAGTAGCAACCACAAGTGTAACAGCACCGGAAGAATCTATAAAATCAAGTGCTTCGTAAAGTTCAAGCAAACCACTGCCTAAAATAGCCGGGACACTCAGCAAAAAAGAAAAACGAGCTGCAGTTTCACGTTTAAAGCCTAAAAATATTCCCGCCGTTATTGTTGTACCCGAACGGGAAGAACCCGGAATAAGAGCAAAAGATTGGGCAATTCCTATTATCAATGCATCGTACCATTTTAAGTCTTTCAATTCTTTTTTGAATTTACCGGTCATTTCTGCAATTGCAAGTATAATGGCTAAAACTATTAAACTTATCGCAATAACGTTTAAGCTTTTTGTAAATGCTCCGTGTATTGCATCTTTAAAACCCAAACCAATTATTACAACCGGAATGGAACCGAGAATAATAAACCATCCCATTTTAGAATTGAATGATTGCTGTGTAAAACCTTTTCGCTTAATTAAATTATCTTGTAAAAAATCTTTAGCTATATTCCATAAATCGTTCCAAAAATAAATTAAAATTGCTACTAATGTTCCCAATTGAATTACAGCAATAAACGAAGTCCATTGTTCAGGATGTTCTGCCGAAACCAAGCCCATTAGTTTTCCAACTACTGTTAAATGTCCTGTGCTGCTAATAGGTAAAAACTCTGTTAAGCCTTGAACAATACCTAAAATAATCGCTTGAAAAATACTCATATTATTTCCTTAAAAATGATAAGATACACCCAACTTAAGTCCGATGCTAAACGAATTAAAATTTATTATATTATTTTCCAACGTATGAACTTCACCCGGCAAATCATATCTAATTTCTCCGGATATTGTAGCATAAAAATCACTACTTAATTTTGTATCCCCCTGAGTTTTTAGTAAAAACCCTATTCCGGTGGTCGAATATTCTACCGGTCCGTATATGGATTCTTCCGCTTTCAAAATTCTAACACCAGCCCCAGCTCCGAATTTAAATTTGTATCCGTTTCCGGGGATAACATAATAGGCAACTATTGTAGGTTTATGTCTATCAATACTTAAATTGTAGTTACTTAAATTTAATGGGGAATTAAAAGAATAGATATTAAATGTATATTCTATTGCTACCTGATAATTCTTATTAACATTATAACCAAGTTCCACAAAAAAATCCGCCGAACTATTAAAAGATTTTAATTCATTTGTAGAATTGGAAAATCCGTTGTTAATATAATCACTTAAACCGGGAGAATTAAAAAATGCTAATCCCATTCCTGTGCCAAGGTCAAACTGTGCGGAAACTTTAGTGAGTCCCATACAAAAGAAGAATAATACTAATAAATATTTTTTCATAATGGTTCTGTTTTTGATTTAAAAACCGTTAAAAATTTTGCTACGGGTTTATTTTCTTTCTCTTGCTTTTTATTTATGATAAAAGTTAAAAATATTGTTGATAAAATAAAAAGCACATAGGTTGTTGTGTGAGTAAGAATAGCAAAAGCACTGCTAATTTCGTTACTAAAATTATATAGATTTGTTAAAACAAATATTACAAAAAAATGGTATGTTCCGGTTGCTCCCGGAGTTGGTATTACAACACCAAAAGCGCTTATTGTCATAACTATCCACGCCATAGAAAAAGATACTTCTTTAATAGATTGCATATCTAATACAAAAAACATCACATAAGAAGTACCACCGTACAAAAGCATAATAGCAAAGGAAAGTAAAATAATATAAATATAATTTTTTGTTCCCTCTATGCTTGTAAAACCATCTATTAATAGATGAAATGCTTCCCCTAATCCATCTGCAATTTTAGTAGAAAATTTACCTACAAATTTGAGGATTGCGTTATAAAAATGTTCTTTGAATTTAACCAGCAAAAACAGAAAAACTATTAAGCCTAAAATACCGGCAAAACCCAAATATATAGTTGAACGTAACCAAGTGATTTCCGAGTACAAATTTCCGGAATAAATTGCAATACTAATCAGCACCGAAATGCCTAGTACTAAAAGGTCTATTACTCTTTCAATTACAACGGTACCAACCATTGATGTACGGGAAATATCTTCCCATTTACCGAGAAAAAGTCCTCTATACAATTCTCCTAATCTTGGAACTACACAATTTACACCGTATCCAACCATTGTTGCACCAAATAAATTAAGTAACGAAGTATCTTTTTTAACCGAGCCAATAATAATTTTCCATCTGTAAGCTCTTAGCAAATGCGAGAGGAACCAAACTAATAAAAAAACAAGATACCAGCCAAATGAAATATTTTCCAAAATATTTAGTACAATAGAAAAATTCGTATCTTTAAAAGCAAGATATAAAAATATAGCCATCAACAATAATGGAATTGTATAACTAAATATTTTTTTCAATAAAGATGTATTTGAATTATCTGAGGTCAATTATCTTTGCATCCATATTGTTGCTGAATTGAAATAATTTAGAACTAAGTTTTTTATTAACTTGAATATTATTGAACTTAAAAGAGAATGAACTTCCGTTAAAATCTTCTACTTTAATTTTTTCTACTAAATAATCTTTTGTTACCCAAATTTTTGCTTCTTTAAAATTGAGGTCTTTAGTTTTGGGTTTTAATGTAATTATTTTATTATTAGTATTTACCGCACTTTCCGTAATATCACATTTGGGCGGATAATTAAATAGATATTCTCTTAGTGAAAAAGCTAAAGGATCATCTTCTATATTTGAAATT
>JALSNL010000201.1 GCA_026987055.1 Melioribacteraceae bacterium
GACCCCCATCATTTTACCTTTACTGGTTCTAAGTAAATTATTTACAAGTACAGGTTCGTCATTCCAAATATACATCATTCTAATTTCCGCTTTTGCAAAACCATTTGGAGTTTTAATTAATGGAACATAATCAACTTTTTTTTGCAATATGAAGTTTTCTTTATCTTTAATTTTATCAAGAGTATCTTTTGTTATATCAATAACAACACCGGAGCCGGCAAATGAGAATAATGGTTTTAAAACATAATTTTCCAAATCATCAGGATATTTCTCAAGGTCAGATAAATAATAACATTCGGGACTATACTTACTTTTAATTTTCGGAAGAGAATATTTGCTTATTTTGTAAAACCAATTTGGATGCCCAACCCAAGTAACATCCAAATCATCTTTTATATTATAAGGAATTTCTATTTCTTTTTTTATAAGTTCGTCAAAAATAACTCTATTATAAATTCTATCTATCGGAATTTCTTTCCCGTTATTTTTATAATATAATTTTCTACCATGTTTAATAATATCGGTAATGCAAACCGGTTTTACTCCGGTGTATTTTTCGGTAAGAAAAAAATCTATTCTTGTTTTTTGCTTTTCGGGTTCAATTTCCAAAAGTATTACATTTTCCGGAGCGGAATTTCCGAGCAATGTTTTTTTGAATAAATTCAAATAACTTTCAAAGTTAAGATTATTATAGTATGCCGTAAAATTTTCAGGAATAAAAAAATGTTCACGAATTTTCTTTTCAAGAAAAGCTTGATACGCATATATGGAAGGGAATCCTTGCAGTTCAATTAACTGCGGAAGGAATTTTCCATCTTCTGTTTTAGCAATTCCAAAATCTATTTGAAGAAAAACCGGATGTTCATCTTCATTGGCAACAACAAGATTTTCTGGTATCGCATTATTCGAATTTTTTAGGAAACTATCTTTTCTAATTTCGGATAAGATTTTTTCTGATGCTTTAACCAATTCGCCGGTTAATTCTTTGGTTAAAAATAAAGGAGTTTCGCTAATTGTAAAATCTAATCTGTTGTTAGTTTCTTTTTGTATATCCTCTAAAAATTCTTTATAATTTTTTTCTTTAAAAAGTCTGTTGTACTTTTCCCTAATTTCTGTATTCATAAATTTCCGTATTCATTCTTTTTTTAAACATTTAAATTTTTGTAAGTTTCTGTTATTATATAATCCACAACACTATTAAGATTGGCTGTTTCGTTCCAAACTTTAAGTTGCCTATCTGCACCGGTTCCCTTCTTTAGAATAACATCTTTTATATAATTTATTTCATCTTCTATACCAAGCTCTTCAATTACTTCTTCAATAAAATCAATCAGTTCCATTATTAATTTAGGAGTATCAACTTCTTCTTTCTTTCCAAAATCAATCAACTTCCCTTCTATTCCGTAACGACTTGCACGCCATTTGTTTTCATTTAAGTAAAGTCTTCTGTACAATCTAAATCCAAGATTTTTACTTATAAGTTTGTAAAGTTTAGCAACAATACCTTGAATAAGTGCGGCAATAGCAATTGTTTCATTAACTGTCATGGGAATATCACAAATTCTAAATTCCAAAGTAGGATATTTGGGATGAGGTCTTATATCCCACCAAATTTTTGTGGCATCTTCAATGCATCCGGTTTTAATTAACATGTTAACATAAGATTGAAACTCTCCATGACTTGTAAAATAATCAGGGATTCCGGTTCTGGGAAAACGATCGAATATTTTTGCACGATATGATTTTAGTCCGGTATTACGTCCTCTCCAAAATGGTGAATTAGTTGAGAGAGCAAATATATGAGGTAAAAAATATCTAGCCGCATTCATAATATGAATAGCAAGTTCTTTGTCATCAATACCAACATGAACATGAAGTCCGAAAATTAAATTTGCGCGTGCAACTTGCTGCATTCCTTTAACAACTTCTTTATAGCGAGGATGCTCTGTAATCTTTTGCTCTTCCCATCTGGAAAAAGGATGCGTACCGGAAGCTGCTATCTTTAATCCTTCTTTTTCTGCTAATTCAGCCAAGCTGGATCTTAGACTAATAACTTCTTCTCTTGCTTCCTTTATATTGCTGCAAACTTTAGAGCCGGTTTCTACAACAGATTGATGAAGTTCTGCTTTAATCTGTTCTTTAAGAATTATTTTTCCACCTTTAAGAATTTGCTCAACTCTTGAAATAAGTTCTCTTGTGTTGGGATCAATAATTTGAAATTCTTCTTCAATTCCAAGAGAAAACATTTTATTGGAAGCCATGATTAACTCACATATTTATTTTAGAATTAGATTTTAATTTTATATCATTAGTAAATGAATTTATAAAATCACCCCAAGTTAAATTGTTAACACCTTTCTTATGTTGCTTTGCCCTCCTAATTGCCATATTAGCAGCAGCTTCTACAACCCACTCAAAATTTTCTTGTCCAACCGAGTTGATATCGGCATCAGGAGCCGGATTACCAAAATCAATTGCATAAGGAATTCCATTTTTAACTGCAAACTCTACTGTGTTAAAATCATATCCCAGAGCATTATTTATTTTAAGAACATCTTTCTTTATTCTATTTAAAAGTTTTTTTGCTATTGGTTTTGGATTTTGAACATAGCGTAAATGGTGTGGCTGCTTAGGATCATATTGCATAATTCTTACATCTCGCCTATCTATACAATAGCATCTAAAGTAATCTGTAAAATCTATTTGTTCTTGCAACATCATAACCAAGGTTCCCGTTTCATTGTAGAACTTAAAAAATTCTTCTTGGTTCTGTGGATTATAAACATTTTTCCATCCACCACCGGCAAAGGGTTTGAAAAATGCAGGGAATCCGATATAGTTAAAAATATATTCCCAGTCTAACGGATATTCCAAATTTCTCATAGAATCCGAATTTGTATCTTCCGGATGTTGATTTGAAGGAAGTAAAACGGTTTTAGGTACTGCAACACCAATTTTTGTAGCAAGTGCATTATTAAAAAATTTTTCGTCGGCACTCCACCAAAAAGGATTGTTAATTACTGCAGTTCCGGAAAGTGCAGCATTTTTTAGATATGCTCTGTAAAAAGGAATGTCTTGTGATATTCTATCGATAATTACATTGTATTTACTAGGTTTGCCTTGTTCTACTACATTTATTTTTACAGCTTCTGCTTTTATTCCTTTTATTTTTTTTGAGTTTATTCTTTCTATAAATGCTTGAGGAAATGTATTTTCTTGCCCGAAAAGAATTCCTATTTTTTTCATCGTTAGTCCTATTAGTTTAAATTATTTTTTTTATGTTTTCTTTAATATAAAAAAGTATTTAAATAAATACCTTATCTATTTTCAAAAAAAAATATTTAAGTACAATATACAAAGCACAATCTGAGTAACAGATTTTTATTGTTATACCGGTTTGTGATTTTTGCAATTCAGATATTATACAAATAATGTATAAATCCGGATTACAGCTTGAT
>JALSNL010000202.1 GCA_026987055.1 Melioribacteraceae bacterium
AAAAACAGCTAACCTAAAACAAAAACTTGCTATATTGCTAAATACCGAAGCCGAGAGAATAGCATTTACAAAAAGCGTTACCGACAGCTTAAATATTTTGGCACAAGGAATCGAGTGGAAACGAGGTGATAGAATTATTCTGAATGATATAGAATTTCCTGCAAATGTTTATCCCTTTTTGAACCTTACAAATATTGGAGTTGAAATAGATTTTGTTAAATCAAAAAACGGAAGTATTGATATTGAAGATATTGAAAAAGCGATAACACCCAAAACAAAATTGCTTTCGATAAGTTTTGTACAATTTCTGTCCGGTTATCGTGCGGACTTAAAAACAATAGGGGAGTTATGTAAAAAGAACAATATAATATTTTCCGTAGATGCAATACAAGGAGCAGGTGTTGCTCCGCTTGACGTAAAAGAAATGCAGATTGATTTTCTGGTTGGCGGTGCACACAAATGGTTAATGGGACTTATGGGCTTAGGCTACTTGTTTATTACCGAGCAACTTCAAAACAAGATAGAACAAAAAACTGCCGGTTGGCTTTCCGTAGAGGATGAATGGAACTTACTTGATTATAAATTGAAATTTAAAAAAGATGCTACGCGTTTTCATACCGGTACTTTTTCTATGATTGGAATTACAGCACTTAATGCTTCTTTGGATTTTTTTGAATCTGTCGGACAAAAAAATATCAACAAAAATATTTTGGATAATACGGAATACTTTATTTCAAAATTAAATGAAATTGGTTTAAACCCTTTATTGCAAAATGTTAAGAGGAATAATTTGGCAGGTATAGTAACTTTACCAATAAACAATGCTGAAGTTATCTTTGAAAAATTACAGCAAAAAAATATTGTTTGCTCTTTACGGGAAGGAATGATAAGGTTTTCACCACATTTTTACAATACTAAAGATGAAATTGATATTGTGGTGAATGAGCTTAAATAATAGTTTTCTAATATAATTATTTTTGTTCAGATAAAATTAAAAATTTCTTATTTTAAGATTAAACAAAAAATAAAAAAATATGTCAGTCCCAAAAATAATTATTGAACTGGTAGAAAGATTCGACCGAAATATCGATTCCTACAAAAATGGACATTATAACGAAACACAAGTACGAAACGAATTTATAAACCCTTTCTTTGAAGCTTTAGGCTGGGATGTTATCAACAAAGCCGGATATGCTGAAGCTTATAAAGATGTTATACATGAGTATTCCTTAAAAACCAAAGATGTTGCTAAAGCACCGGATTATCTTTTTAGGATTGGAAGCACGAAAAAATTTTTTGTTGAAGCTAAGAAACCGAGTGTTAATCTTAAAGATGATATTAGTCCAGCATTTCAGTTAAGAAGATATGCTTGGACTGCTAAACTTCCGTTAAGTATTCTTACCGATTTTGAAGAACTTGCAATTTATGATTGCAGAGTGCAACCTAAGAAAAATGATAAATCCTCCACTGCCAGAATACTGTACTTGACTTACAAAGATTATATTGATAAGTGGGATAAGATTGAAGCAATCTTTTCAAAAGATGCAGTACTAAAAGGTTCGTTCGATAAATTTGCCGAAACAAGCAAAGGTAAACGTGGAACTACTCAAGTAGATGACGCTTTTTTAAGTGAAATTGAAAAATGGCGAGAACAACTTGCACGTAATATTGCTCTTAGAAATCCTAATCTTACAAACCGTCAATTAAATTATTCCGTACAGAAAATTATTGATCGTATAATCTTTTTAAGAATATCCGAAGATAGAGGGATTGAAGAATACGGACAATTGTTCAATCTACTTAACGGAACAAATGTATATAAAAGATTACAACAATTATTTAAACGTGCAGATGAAAAATATAATTCCGGTTTGTTCCATTTTGATGAAGAAAAATTAAGAACCGATCCGCCGGATGAAATTACACCCACTCTTACTATTGATGATAAAATATTAAAAGAAATTTTTAAAAATTTGTACTATCCGGATTGTCCTTACGAATTTTCCGTCCTCGGTACCGATATACTCGGACACGTTTACGAACAATTTCTTGGTAAAGTTATAAGGTTAACAGCCGGGCACCGTGCGGTTATTGAAGAAAAACCGGAAGTTAAAAAAGCCGGCGGAGTTTATTATACACCTACATACATTGTTGATTATATTGTTAAAAATACAGTCGGTAAAAAATTAGAAGAATTAGAAAACAAATACAATTTTATGCCGGATAAAGTTGAAGCAGTGCCAAATAAAAATCAAACTAATAATTTTGGTATAGCACAAATTAAAAAGATTATTAAAGATACCTCAAAATTAAAAATACTCGATCCTGCCTGCGGTTCCGGCTCGTTTTTACTTGGAGCTTACCAATATTTATTGGATTGGCACTTAAAAATTTATACGAGTAACGTAGAACAGATTAGTAATCTGTTTGTTAAAAAGACCGCACCTATTTTTAGAACCAGAACCAACGAATACCGTTTAACTACAAATGAAAAGAAACGGATATTGCTGAATAATATTTACGGTGTTGATATTGATAACCAAGCGGTTGAAGTAACAAAACTTTCTCTTCTTCTAAAAGTTTTGGAAGGCGAAACAGACGAAACTTTAAATACACAAATTACAATGTTTAACGAACGTGCTTTGCCGGATTTGAGCAGTAACATTAAATGCGGCAACTCGCTTATCGGTCCCGATTTTTACGACCAAATGGAAATGAACTTTCTTGATGATGAAGAAAAACTACGTATAAATGTTTTTGATTGGAAAACGGAATTTGAAGAAATAATGATTGCCGGCGGTTTTGATTGTGTGATTGGGAATCCGCCGTATGTTTTTGGTGGAGTTTATGGAATTGAAAATTATGAAAAGATTTATTTTAGTAATAAGTTCATTTCGGGGAAAGGGAAAATCAATCTTTTTGCAATCTTTATTGAAGTTTCATTAACCATAATGAATAAAAAAGGATTTCTTTCTTTCATTATTCCTAATACTATTTTAAGAGTTACTTCATATAAATTTGCAAGGAAATATTTGTTAAATAATTATAATTTTAAAGAAATTGTAGATTTGGGACAGGGTATTTTTAGAGGTGCAACAACAAGTTCTATAATTATAACCATTGAAAAATCATTTAACAAAGAAAATGAAATTGAAATAAAAAATAAATTATTTGCTTTGACAAATAAAGTATTGCAAAGAGAATTTGTTTCAGAAGATTCAATTATGAATATTAATATTGATAAGAGACAAATTGAGTTAATAAGAAAATTAAAATATCAAAGTATTGATCTTGGTGATCTTTGTAAAGAAATGATTTTTGGTGTAGTAATTTCAAAAAATAAAAATGAAGTAATTTTTGACAAGTATAATGAAAATCTTAAGCCTTTTTTAGAAGGAAAAGATATTGCTAGATATCATATTAAACCCATTACTAAATATCTACTTTATGATCCAGG
>JALSNL010000203.1 GCA_026987055.1 Melioribacteraceae bacterium
GAGATGCTCTTAGAATTCCTCTTAGTAAAAACGAATGGTTTTTAATCGAAAATCATCAGCGCATTAGTCCTAACGATTGGGCACAAGATAAAGGTATTTTTATTTTTCATATAAATGGTGCAAAAAGATTTCCGCCTTCCATTACAAACGAATGTGCCGACGGAAACTGGAACTTTAAGATAGATACAAAAAATAAAAAACTTGTAAAAACCATTCCGAACAAAAGAGGAAAAAACGAAACTAATTTTTTCAAAAGAAAAAACAACACAAACTATGCATGTTACGAAGAATTATACGGCGATAATTCCGGCTGGGGAGATCAATTTGATGCTTATGATTTAACTTACAATAATATCTTTTCTCCAGTAAGCAATCCTCCTTCAAGCAATTATGCTAAAAAGAAATTCGCAATTTATATAAAAAAGAAAACGGGAAATAAATATAAACTCGGTATTTTATTTAATGATATATATAAAAACACTCCGCCTTCAAAACCGCAAATTACCGGACTCAAAAATAAAAAATCGAACACACCGAGTTTGGAATGGTTGCCGAACGAAGAACCGGATTTATTAAAATATGCGGTTTACAAAACTTCCGGTAAAAAAAATAAACTTCTTGGTTATATAAAAAAAGACTTACGGCAATTAAAATTTAAACTGAAAAAACTAAACCGTAATTCAGAAAATTTTATTTACCTAATTGCCATCGATAAAACACAAAAGAAATCTTTGCCTTCAAATTTAATTTCAATAAAATGGAATAAATTAAAAAATGAATGGCAATATAAATTGTTAGAAAAAAATAGTATCAGATAATTATTAACAAATTGCCCTCAACAATCTTTTAATCTCGCAATCTTTTAATCTTTTAATCTTGCAATCTTGTAATTTTTTAGTCT
Organism: Melioribacteraceae bacterium; assembly: GCA_026987055.1. Classification (GTDB taxonomy): domain Bacteria; phylum Bacteroidota; class Ignavibacteria; order Ignavibacteriales; family Melioribacteraceae; genus JALSNL01. The sequence goes on from JALSNL010000203.1 coordinate 902, forward strand.
TGTAATTTTTTAGTTTTGTAATCTTTTAGTCTTGTAATTTTTTAGTTTTGTAATCTTTTAATTTTTTAGTCTTTCATTTAATCCAAACCGTTTTAATATTAACAAATTCTTTAATTCCATAATGAGAAAGTTCGCGACCAAAACCGCTTAATTTAATACCGCCGAATGGTAAACGCGGATCGGACTTAACCATTCCGTTTACAAATACGGAGCCGGCTTCAATTGATGGAATAATTTCTTTTGCTTTGTTAATATCTTCTGTCCATAAAGAAGCTCCCAAACCAAAATCAGTATCGTTAGCAACAAAAATTGCTTCTTTTTCATCTTTAACCTTTATTACGGAAGCAACGGGACCAAAAATCTCTTGTTCATAAGCAGGCATTCCTTTTTTTACATTTGTTAAAATTGTTGCCGGATAGTAAAAACCTTTTTGTTCCAAAATATTTCCGCCAAGTAAAATTGTAGCACCTTTTTCTACGGATTTTACAACTTGCCCGTGTAATTCCAAAAGAAGATCTTTTCTGGCAATTGGGCCAAGTTCGGTTTCTTCTTTCATCGGATCGCCAATTACAACAGCTTTCATTTTTTCCAAAAAAAGTTTTTCAAACTTATCATAAATTTCTTCTACAACAATAAAGCGTTTGGCAGCAATACAGCTTTGACCGTTATTAAATAATCTTGCGGAAACGGCAACTGTTGTTGATAAATCCAAATCGGCATCTTCTAAAATTATAAACGGATCGCTGCCGCCTAATTCCATTACGCTTTTTTTAAGCAACTTTCCACTTCTGGAAGCAACCATACTTCCGGCATATTCACTTCCGGTAAGTGTTGCCGCTTTAACCAAAGGATTTTCTATTACTTTTTCCACTTGATTTGATGTTATAAGTAAGGTTCTAAATAGATTTTCCGGTAAGCCTGCTTTTTGAAATATTTCTTCAATTGCCAAAGCGGACATAGGAACATTGGAAGCATGTTTTAGAATTGCAGCATTTCCCGCCATAAGTGCCGGAGCGGCAAAACGGAAAACTTGCCAAAATGGAAAATTCCATGGCATAACCGCCAATACAATCCCTATCGGCTCAAAACGCACATAGCTTTCCGAAGCATCGGTCTTAATTATTTCTTCCTTGAATATTGTTTCGGTGTTTTCCGCATAATACTCAATAACCCACGCACATTTTTCAACTTCCGCAATTGCCTGTGTAATCGGTTTACCCATTTCCATTGTTAATATTTTTGCGTATTTGTTTTTTTCATTACGTAAAATATTGGCGGCTTTTAATAGTAAGTGTTTTCTTTTACTGTAATTAAAGTTTTTCCAATTCAAAAAATCTTTATTTACTTTATCTATTATTTCGGATACTTCTTGATTGCTAATAGCATTAAAGGATTTTATAATTTTTTCCGTTGCGGGATTTATTGTTTCCAGAGCCATAAATAACCTCCGTTAATCTTTTAAATCTTTTTTGATATATGAAAAATAGTATTTAATAATTTTACTTGTATTACTTTTTTACATGTAATTTTTACATTATTAATACACAACATCTCAATTTTATTGTATCATAAAGATAAAAACTTAAAGTTCACTCTTGTTTGTTTGATTTATATCACATTTGGTAAATGGTATAATAATTGTGATAGAAAAGTGCTTGAATAAAAAAATTAAAATCTTAAATGGAGAATTTATGAAATCAATTAAAAAACTTTTAATATTACCGTTAATAACAATTTTACTTTTCGGTTGCGACCAACTAACAAACCCGCTTTCACCCGAAACATCAGAATTATCTCAAAATTTAAGCGGACAACCATTACCTTCTCTTGCTAAAAAAGTTGATTACGAAGGAGTTTTAGCTTCAATTGGTTATGAAGTACAAATCAATGAAAACTTACCGGCTACTTCAATTTCAATGGGATTTGCTCAGGTTGGTAAATTAGTTGATGCAGGAAAAGTTAGTGTTAATAATAGCGAGTTAAATAAAATTGAAAAAGACGGAAAAATTTTCTATTTAAGTCCCGGTCCGCAAAATTTAACCGGATTATCAAACGTTAGTTTTGATGGTTCACAACATAATTGGTCTGTTGAAGGTAACGATTCTATTGCTTCTTTTACCGGCAGCATAACAAGTCCAACTGCATTTACAGTTTCCGCTCCGGAAAATAATTCAACAATTAATGCGGATAACGATATAGAAGTTACTTGGGACGGCAGTGCTTCGGATTCTAAAATATTAATAATTGTTCTTTCAGAAAACAAAGATATTGCACCTTATGTAAAAGAAAACTTACCGGATAACGGTTCTTTTACAATACCCGCTTCCGCATTAAGCAACTTTAGCGGTAAAGTTTATTTACAAGTAGCAAAATATAATTACACAACACAAAGCAGTAACGGAAAAAACTATTTACTAATTTCCGAAATTGTAAAACTAAAAACCTTAACCATAGAATAACTCTTTACGTTGGTAGTAACCTCAAAAAAGGTTGTATTGTTAAATAACAGTGCAACCTTTTTTTATGGTTATTTTGCAAACAGACTTTATATATACT
>JALSNL010000204.1 GCA_026987055.1 Melioribacteraceae bacterium
AAACCAAACTTCTCCGGAATGTTTTTCCACTATTTCTTTTACAAGCGTTAATCCCAAACCGCTTCCCTTTTCTCCGGCAGTTCCGGTTAAAGAAAATTTGGTATCGATATTAAACATTTTAAGTTGGTTCTTTTCAGAGATACCAATTCCCTCATCTTTAACAACAACCTCTACCATATCACTTTTGAACTCACCAATACTAACTTCAATCTTTTTGCCGGAGGGAGTAAACTTTAAAGCATTACTCAATAAATTTGTTATAACCTGAGTTATTAATCTTTCATCTGCCGTAACAAATAAATCTTTTTGACCTTCTAATTTTATATCTATTCCTTTACGAATTGAAACTCCGGTTAATACGGAAATACAGTTAGATGTAATATCGGCAATATTCAATCTTTGCGGATTGAATTTCATTGTACCGTTCTGCAAGTGGGTCCAATCCAATAAATGGTTTACCATTTCCAACTGTATTTTAGATGCTTCGTGAATGAATTCGATATATTCTATTCTTTCTTCTTTAGGTAAATCGGGTTCGTTCAACAAAATTTCCGTAAAGCCAAGCAGACTTGTAAAAGGTGCTCGTAGGTCATGAGAAATAATGGAAATTAATTTGTCTTTTGATTTGCTTAATCGTGCTTTTTCTTGAACAATTTTATTTAGTTGTTCTTCTTTAATTTTTAAGTCTGTAATATCGGCAGCAAAACTTAATACTTGAACTTCGTTTTTACTGTTTTTAACAACTTTAATAGATTCTTTTAACCAAAAAATTTCTTCGTTTTTAGATTGAATTTTGTAAATAACTTCTATGGGTTCCGTAACATTATTGGCTAATAACTCTTTAACAGAATTGTAAATACTTTCACCCGAATTGTCTTTTAACAAAGAATAATGTTTAAATGGCATTGCATTAATCTCTTGCAAAGTGTAGCCGCACTTTTCTAAAAAAGAATCTGAACAAAAATAGCTTTCATCATTAAAAAAAGAAAAGAAATGAAAACTTTTTGTAGTATTAAAAAAATCGTTAACAATTTCAGGTTTATTCATTGTGTTAGTTATCTGCATATTTTTTTTCTAAAAATTAAAACTATTTAGATATTATAATCGGAAAAAAATCTTATTATATAATACTAATTTAATGATCTTTTTAAGATTCCGAATGTAATCTTGTTGGAATTCCCAATAATTCCATTTTTCTGTATAAAGAAGAAAGACCGATATTTAAAGCAGCGGAGACTGCTTCTTTGTCATTATTATATTTTTTAATGATATTTAAAATATGTTTTCGTTCAAAAGCTAAAACCGCTTCTTTTAATGCTTCGGGCATTTCATTAGTTTCATCATTTCCACGTACATTTTCAGTAAGATCATCTATACAAATTTTATCTTCTTTTGCAAATATTACCGCTCGCTCAATAATATTTTCAAGTTCTCTTACTCCGCCTCTCCAATTGTAAGAAATTAATTTTCTCATTGCTTCGTTATTAACACCAAGAATAGGTTTTCCCATTTCATTACAATATTTTTCAACAAAATGATTTACCAGTAAAGGAATATCTTCCTTTCTTTCGTTTAACGACGGCAATTTAATTTCCACTACATTTAATCTGTAATACAGATCTTCCCTAAATTCACCTTTTTTAGTTTTTTCATAAATATCTTGATTGGATGCGGCAATAATTCTTACGTTTGTTTTTACAGCCTTAGTTCCACCGACCGGTAAAAATTTTCTATCTTCAATTGCTCTTAAAAGTTTTACTTGTAATGAAAGCGGTAAATCTCCAATTTCATCTAAAAACAAAGTTCCGCCATCAGCAACTTTGAAAAGTCCGTCTTTATCGCTAACTGCTCCGGTAAAAGAACCTTTACGATGTCCAAACAATTCACTTTCAATCAGATTTTCTGAAATAGCACCGCAGTTTATAGGTAAAAATATTTTATCTTTTCTTAAGCTGTTGTAATGAATTGCTTTTGCAACTAGTTCTTTACCTGTTCCGCTTTTACCCGATATTAATATATTACTGTTTGTAGGTGCAACTTGTTCAATAACTTCAAATATTTTTTTCATCGGTTTGCTTTTACCGATAATATTATGAAAATCTTTTGCGGGCGATATTCTTTGTCTTAAAAATATATTTTCTCTGGAAAGTTTTTTATAATCCAACAAACGTTTTACTCTAATTATTAAATCATCAAACTCAACCGGTTTTATAAGGTAATCGTAAGCACCATTCCTTAAAGCATTTATTGCAGTATCAACCGATGCGTAAGCAGTCATAATAATAAAAAAAGTATCCGGTGATATTTTAGAACTTTTTTCTAACAATTCCATTCCATTTAACCGGGGCATTTTTAAATCGGTAATTACCAAATCATAACCGCCTTCTTCAATTTTAGCCAAAGCTTCCAGTCCGTCTGTTACAACTTCCGCTTCAAAACCTTCTTCGGTTAAAATTATTTGTAACGATTCTCTAATTGCTTTTTCATCATCAACTATTAAAATTCTTGCAGCCATTTTTCTCACTTATTTTATATTAACTTTATAAAAAGGTATTTGTATTTTAAAATTAGAACCTTCGCCCTCTTTACTTTTAACACTTATGTTACCGCCAAATTTCTTAATAATCCCATAACTTACGGAAAGACCAAGACCTGTACCTTTGCCAACTTCTTTTGTAGTATAAAAAGGATCGAATATTTTACTAATATCTTCTTTTGCAATTCCGCAACCATTATCAATTATATTGATAATAATATTATCATTTTCGACATTTGTTTTTACAGTAATAATTCCTTCGCCTTCAATAGCATCAAGTGAGTTAATTAACATATTAATAAAAACTTGCAATAATTGATCGGGAACAATTTTTATAGATGGCAAACCTTCGGCTAATTCGGTTTTAAACTCTACTTTTTTAACTCGCTTATCATATTTAACAATGCCAAGTGCTGTTTTTATAACCTCGGAAACTTGCGTAAAAACTTGGTCTTGACTCGGTGGTCTGGAAAGATCTACAAGTTCTCTTACAATTTTTGCTATTCTATCTATATTTTCTTTAATATTATCCAGTTGTATTTTTTGAAACTCTTTATCACATCTTCGCTGTAAAATTTGAACCAAGGAGGAAATTGAAGCTAGGGGATTACCAATCTCGTGAGCTACACCGGCAGCTAACTGACCAATTACCGCTAATTTTTCCGATTGATCTACTTGTTGTTGTAATCTTCTAACTTCCCTAACATCGGTAATTACAACTGTTCTTCCGGTATATTCATTATCTTTACCCGGCAATTTTGCAACATGCAGTTGTACAGGAATTATTTCTCCGTCTTTTGTTTTACGTTCGGTATCAATAATTTTTGAAGAACCTTTTTTATCAACTTCTGCAATTATACTTTTAAGTTCTTGTTTGTATTTTTCTCCCTCGGGCAAAAGGAATGATGATTTTTTACC
>JALSNL010000205.1 GCA_026987055.1 Melioribacteraceae bacterium
AGAACATTATCTAATTAACAGAATGAACCGTCCTGTTGAAAGTATGAATAGAATTGGGAAATCAGCATGCGATCAATGTAGTTATTGCACGGAATTTTGTCCGCGTTATTTACTAGGTTATGATGTTCAACCTCATAAGGTAATGAGAAGTTTAGGATTTACTACAACAGGAGAAAAAGTCTGGAATCAATATGCAGATTTATGTTGTTCATGCGGTTTATGTTCTTTGTATGCTTGTCCCGAAGATTTGTACCCAAGAGAAGCTTGTGACCAAGGGAAAGATTATCTAAAAGATAATAAAATAGTATTTACTCAAACAAAACCTGTAAAAGTTCATCCTATAAAAGAGGGAAGAAATGTTCCGGTTAAACAGTTAATAAAAAAATTAAATTTGACCGAATATGATAAACACACTCCATTTATAAAAAATTTCCCAATTCCAAGTAGGGTAAAAATTTTGCTTAATCAACACGTTGGTGCTCCGGCTAAATCAATTGTTAGAGAAGGGAGCATGGTAAGAAAAAATGATTTAATTGCTGATATTGAAGAAGGGCAATTAGGAGCAAAAATTCATGCTTCAATTGATGGTAGAATAATAAAAATTACAAATAATTATATAATAATAGAGCATAGATAAACTATAAAGTTGTAGGTGCGGATCTCTTGATCCATACTCAAAATTATGAATAAATAATTAAAATCAAAGTTTCAAAATCTGTGTTCCTATAAAATAAGGTATAAATTATGCAAATGAATTCATTAGGACTAATAGAACTATCAAGTATAGCAGCCGGAATGCAAGCAGCTGATATAATGTTAAAAACTTCTGAAGTGGAATTGGTTATATCAAGATCCATTTGTTCCGGTAAATATATGGTTTTGGTTGGTGGAGATGTTGCTGCTGTACAAAGTTCCGTTGATACTGCTGCAAGTCAAATTGATTTTGCTGTTATAGATACATTTGTAATTCCAAATGTTCACAAAGATATTTTCCCCGCTTTATCAGGGCATTCCGGTGTGGATACATTAGAAGCTTTGGGAATAATAGAATCGTTTTCCGTTGCTTCTTTAATTGAAGGAGCCGATGCTGCGGTTAAAGCTGCTTCTGTGAAACTTATTGAAGTCAGGTTAGCCATGGCTCTTGGTGGAAAAGCTTTTTGTACATTAACCGGAGAAGTTGCTGCTGTTCAAGCTGCTGTTGAAGCCGGAGCTCAGTCGATTGCAGATAAAGGTCTGCTTGTTAACAAAGTTGTTATTCCTCAACCAAGAAAAGAATTGTTGAGTGAGATGATATAGCTGACAGATAGAATATTTTTAAATAAAACGTTGTTTGTAGAAGTAATCCGTTGATTTTGCTCTGAATTCAAAAGAGTATTTCCGGGCAATGACAAGTTCGACCTTTTTCTAGTTAGCTGATTATTTGTTTTGTTAATTTTAGAGTATCGAATCGGGAGATTCGATACTACAACTTTGTTCACGTATTTATTCACATCCTATTATGAAATATTAGAAAATTTAGGAACGCTTTTTGAAGTAGGATTCTTATTAAAAAAGAAGAATTATTTCAAATTATATTATTAAAGAAAAAGTAAAAAAGTTTCTACCATCAATTAAACGGGAAATAGAAGCATAAAATAAACTATCCAAATCTTTATCTAGAACAAGTTTGATATTATTTTATATGCTCCCACGTAAGTCCCAATTACACTGCCTAAACCTGATAGTATAAAAACTAATAAAATTCTTAACAGTTTATTTTTCCACCACATTAAAGGCTTATTTATATCTTCACTAACACTTTGAATTTCTTTAACAACCGGAGGTTTAAAATAAGTTTGCACGAATGCAGCTACATATCCGGCACCAATTAGTGGCGATAAACTTGTAAAGGGAGCAGCAAAAAATACAGATAAAACCGCAAAGGGATGTCCCAATGCAATTATTGCTCCTATTGCACTTGGAATACCGTTAGCAAGAAACCAATATAAAGAGTTGTTCCCGGCTTCTTGCATACCTTGATTGTAACCGATAAAAAATATTGACCCAACAATAATTACCGGTATTGCCCAACCTATAATTTTAACCCAAGGAGAAGATTTAGGAATAACTTCAATTGTGGATAAATCAATTTGTTCATCATTGGTGATTTTTTTTATAATACCTTGTAAATGTCCAGCACCAACAATAGCAACAATTTTATTACCATTAGCTTCTTTAATTTTTTTTGCAAGAAACGAATCTCTTTCATCAATAAGAACTGTTTTTAGAACGGGCATTGCTTTGCCAAGTTCTTTCATTAATTCTGTTAAAACATCTTTGCTTTTTAATTTTTCCAATTCTTCTTCGGAAATTTCTTCCTTTTCAAAAATTCCGGCAATACCTAAAGTCATAAATTTTAACTTTTGAATAAAACTCATAGAATGCCAAGCTCTTTTCAATGTTATTCTCACATCTCTGTCACCCAATTCAATTGGAATATCCAACTTTTTTGCTACTTTGGTAGCTTCGAATAATTCCAAACCGGGTTTAACACCAAGCTTACTACCAAGTTTTTTTTGATACGAAGACAGAAGAATGTTGATTATAAGAGTGCTGAGTTGCTTCTTTTTGATTATTGTTTTAAGGTCTAAGTTTTCCCAACGTTTTTGATTAGACAATGCTTCTAACCTTTGGGCATCAAGTTCAACGCATACTACATCCGGTTTTTCACCTTCAATTACTCTACCAACCAACTTGGCAGAATGTTTGGAAATATGAGCAGTACCAACTAGAATTATCTCTTTATTTTTGTAGCTTACTTGGTGAACATCAGGAGAGTTAAAATATTCTTTTTCAATATTAGTATTATTATTCAATATGCTTTTGTTCTTTATTGTTTATAAAAAATAAAATTAAGAAAATAAAAATCAATGTAATGTGATTGAAGATACAAAAATATCAATTTATTTCTAAATAAAAAGCATTATTTCAGAGATTAGTGAGATTGAAATGCTATTCCTACACTACTGCATTAACATTGTCTGTCAGATAATTCTCTATACAATAATTTGTTTCACTTCTAAACACTCCTTTCATTTCCATTCATATTGATACATTAAACATAATACCAAAAATTAAATTTCTTAGGAAAATATTCAAAACGGTACAATTCCATTTTAAATTGTGATGTGGCACACAGTTTGAACAACTTGAATTGAAAAATATTTTTAGTTCAAACAATAGGGAGTGTTCAATGATAACAAAAGGAAAAATATTCATTATTCTAGTTTTCTTAATTGGTTTTAGCAGCTCAATATTTGCTCAATCTTCTGCAAGTTTAGATGAACCGGTTTTAATACAGATATTAAAAGGTTTATCAATGAGTAAAGTTGGCGGTGATTTGGATTTTGGAGAATATGTTTTAACAAGTAGTAATGCTACGGCAACAAAGACGCCTGATGCAGGAGT
>JALSNL010000206.1 GCA_026987055.1 Melioribacteraceae bacterium
CGGGTAATTTTTTAACTGTTTTTGCTTCCGGTAAAAACAAAATTAACTATGCTGCCGTTTGGAAAACAGTTATCACTTACGGTGATACTTGGAAATATATACTTGGAGATTCCGAGCCTGATGTAACATGGAAAGACCTAAACTTTGACGATTCAAATTGGGATAGTGGTGATTCCGGCTTTGGTTACGGAGATGATGATGACCAAACTGTTCTTCCCGATGGAACAATTTCCGTTTATTTAAGAAAACAATTTTTTATTGAAGATTTAAACGATGTTGCAATGTTGCTTCTGCACATGGATTATGATGACGGCTTTGTTGCTTATATAAATGGAATTGAAATTGCCAGAGCTAATTTAGGCACCGCTAATGAGTTTGTTCCTCATAATATGTTAGCTGGTGAACCCATAGAACCTTTAATGATACAGAACAAACTTCCACAAAAATTTATAGTTAACAATTTAAATAATATTCTTGTGGAAGGGAATAATGTATTAAGTATTCAAATTCACAATGCAGATTCAACTTCTTCCGATCTTTCGGCAATTCCATTTTTAACAGTTGGATATAAAACAAAAAAGGGAAGAAGTAATGATGTGGCAGATATAATTTCACATAATCTGGAAAACTTACATACAAATTTTAAAATTGCTTCAACGGGTGAAAATATTTATTTGTCAAATCCGGAGCAAATAATTGTTGATTCAATTCCGGCAATTTCACTTCAGCCGAATTTATCATACGGAAGAAAACCTGACGGTGCAAATGATTTTTATATTTTTGAAAATTCCACACCAAATTCTTCCAATACGACAGAAGGATTTAAAGAAATAGTTGATGATCCAATTTTTTCTTTAACCAAAAGGGTTTTTAATTCGCCCCAACAATTAACATTTCTAAATACCGGTGGAAGCAATATCAAAATATATTATACTACTAACGGAGAAATGCCGGATACAACTAAAAATTTGTATTCTTCACCAATTGAAATAAATAATACTACGGTTATTAGGGCAAAAGCTTACAGTCAAAATTATCTGCCAAGCAAAACAGTTTCACAAACATTCTTAATTAACGAAAATACAGATTTGCCAATAGTTTCTTTAATAACCGATCCGTATAATTTTTGGGACCCTGATAGCGGAATTTACACAATTGGAAGAGATACAACTCTGGAATATCCTTTTTTTGATGCAAACTTTTGGCAAAATTGGGAACGACCAATTCACGTGGAATTTTTAGATAAGAATGGAAATTTACAATTAGAGCAAGATGCCGGAGTTAAAATTTATGGACAATGGAGCAGAGCCAATGCTCAAAAATCTTTAGCATTGCATGCTCGAAAAAGATACGGTGAAAACTATTTTAATTATAAATTTTTCGATAATGTTGATCTGAATAAGTTTGGGGCGCTTGTTTTACGCAACTCAGGTAATGATTGGGAAAAAACAATGCTTAGAGATGGTTTTATGCAAAGCTTTGCTGACGAAGTTGGTATAGACCGGCTTGCATTTCGTCCTTCAATTGTCTTCATAAATGGTAAATATTGGGGCATACACAATCTAAGAGAAAAAATAAATAAAACATATATCGCTACACATCATAACATTGATAAAAATAATATTGATTTGCTGGAAGGTAATGAAGAAGTTGTTGCCGGTGACGATGAAGATTATAAGCAACTAAGAATGTTTATAAATGATGAGGATTTAAGTATAGATGAAAACTATGAGTACGTAAAATCACAAATGGATATTGATAATTTTATCAATTATAATCTAATTGAGATTTTTATAGCTAATACGGATTGGCCTAGCAACAATATTAAATATTGGAAAGAGAAAAATTCCGATAGTAAGTGGCGGTGGATTTTATACGATACTGATTTCGGGTTTCAATATGCCGATACAAATAATTATGCACATAATACTTTGGAATTTGCTTTGGAAAAAGACGGACCCAACTGGCCTAATCCATCTTGGGCAACATTGTTTTTAAGAAAGCTAATTGAAAATGAAAATTTTAAAAATAAATTTGTAAATCATTTTGCAGATTTTAGAAATACAATATTCAAAACCGAGACTGTTAAAAATAAAATTACTAAGTATAAAACAAAAATTAAGAACGAAATAAAAAAACATATTGAACGATGGCATACTTTTACTTATTCTCGTTGGGAACAAAATATAGGTACACTTTATTTATTTGCAGATAAACGGTTGGCGTATTTAACCGGCTATTTTATTAATAAATTTCATCTTGCGGAGTTAGAAAAAATAAATATAAATATCTCAGAAAAAAAAGCCGGTACAATTGAATTAAATAGTTTAAAAATAAATTATTTTCCTTGGGAAGGAAAATATTTTTCCAATATTCCCATCACACTTAAAGCTGTTGCTAAACCGGGATATAAATTTATAAAATGGGAAGGAGATGTTGAAACTAAGAATGCGGAAATAAGTGTAACAATTAGTGAAGCCAAAACAATAACTGCAGTTTTTGAAAAAGTAGGTAATTATAAAAATGACATTGTAATTAATGAAATCAATTATGATTCAAGTCCGGATTTTGATACGGAGGATTGGATTGAACTTTATAATAATTCGGAAAACGATGTTGATGTTTCCGGTTGGATATTTAAAGATAAAGATAATGACCATAAGTTTGTTTTACCCGAGGGGACAGTATTGCAAGAAAATAATTATTTGGTATTATGTAGAGATACTACAGCATTTATAAATCTATTTAAAACACAAGATGGTTACAAGTCAATAAATTATATTGGAAACTTTAATTTTAAACTAAGCAGCAAAGGGGAATTGATTCGTCTTTATAATAAAAGCAATGAGCTTGTTGACAGTCTAACCTACGATGATAAATCTCCTTGGCCTGTAGAAGCCAAAGGAAACGGACCAACCTTGGAATTGTTAAATCCTTCATTAGATAATTCTATTGCTGCAAATTGGGGAATTTCTAATAATCATGGTACTCCTGGCAGACAAAACAATTCTTTTATTGTGAGTATTAAAGGTAAAAATAAAAAGTCACTAACAAAGTTTGAATTAAAACAAAATTACCCTAATCCCTTTAATCCGACAACAACAATAAAATATCAAATTCCCAATGTAACCTCAGGCTTTAGCCTGAGAGAAGTAACTTTAAAAATATACGATGTTCTCGGCAAAGAAGTGGCAACGTTAGTAAATAAAAAACAATTGCCCGGTATTTACCAAGTAGCATTTAACGGTAGTAAGCTTGCTAGCGGAATTTATTATTACCGGTTAAAAAGTGGTAATTATATTGAAACAAAGAAAATGATTCTTTTAAAATAAGAAAATACTACCACTAAGTTTTGTAAAAAAATATTTATTCTAAGCTGCCGATTAAAAGATGTTTTGCAGCCTTTTGCAACAATATGTAAATTAGTTTTCAACAAAATGTGAA
>JALSNL010000207.1 GCA_026987055.1 Melioribacteraceae bacterium
TTAAATTGATTCTACATCAGCATGTATGACTATCTGCAATTTTACTAAATTAACATGCAGGTATTTCTGATGCCGATCCACAACCATATATTTAACTAATGATAGTATATTGAAATCAGTATCATTTACATTTTAAGGAGTTAGAGTTCAATTACATGTTAGATTAAGTACTAAAAAGATGATCACATATAAAATATAAATATTGTATTTTTGTGTCACTTTAAAAGTATTTCTAGGGAATATAGTTTCTTTTTATAAGTATTTACGTAATTTCAAGAATTCTTATTTTTAGGTCATTAATTTATTCATTGTTTTTTAATTTTTTTTTTTGCTAATTGGGATATCAATTTTGTAGGAGGTTTATATTTAAATACGGCTACTGTATAAATTCTATAAGTAAAACAAATATAGAGGTAGGCCATGTTATTTGCGGAAAATAACAAAAGTATAAACCCACTTTCAGAATTAATTAGCGATGAAATTTTTAATCTGCTTAGCAGTAAAGGTCTTTTTAACGAGAAGTCTTTACGAGATTATCAAATAAGAAAGCAATTCAAGAAGTTACGTAAAGACAATGTTAGTGCAAGCGATGCAATTGATTTTTTAAGAAAAGACTATCCATATTTACAATTTGATACTTTGCGTAAAATTGTTTATCATATTAAATAATTTCTTGATAATTTAGATGTTATATGATATATTTTAATTACTGACTTGCAAGATTTTTATAATCTGCTTGTTTGGTTTTGTGCCCAGTGTCTCCCCCAACACTGGGCTTTATTATTTCTTTTACGTAAAGGTATTTTATTATGGCAAAAAAAATTGTAAAAAATAAAAAAAACTTAAAAGTTCTTCCTTCTCCTTTCAAAAATTATTGGACTAAACAAAACTATTATATTTTAGGATTTGGAATTTTTACCGTTATTATCGGGTTTATTCTCATGTCGCAAAGTCCTTGGGATAATCCGTTATCTTTATCTGTTTCGCCTGTTGTTTTGTTGTTTGCCTATATTGTTGTTTTCCCCATTGCTATTTTATATAAAAGAAAAAATTCTTCGGTAGAAGATGTATCTGGCAAAGATTAAAGGAAATATAGTTTCCACACAAAAGAATTCCAGCCTTAAAAGTCATAAGCTTCTTTTGGTTAGACGTATTGATTTAAATGGGAATTACATTGGCAATAAAGATGAGATAGCACTTGATCTTATAGATTCGGGAATTGGCGATATTGTTTTGGTTGCAAAAGAAGGTGGCGCTGTTAAACAAATTCTTGGTCATAGAAATGCACCGGTAAATACTATAATTGTTGCAATTGTTGATGATCTTGATATTCAAGAAAATTAATTTTTTTTATTTTGGAAAATAATTTAGAAACATTAACCAAATTAAGATTACTGCTTGATATTGACGGTATTGGACCTGCCAAACTTTTCAACTTACTTTCCAAATTTCAATCCTTGGATAATTTATTAAATTCAAATTACAATGCTTTATTAAACGTAGAAGGTATTTCTCAAAATTTAGCAAACAGAATTTTAAAACAATTTGATAATTTTTCAAAATTCAAAAATAGTATTTCCAATGAGTTGGATAAGTTAAATTCATTAGGTGGTAACTGGTTAACTTTCTGGTCGGATAATTATCCGAAAAATCTTAAAAACATTTATGCTCCTCCTATTATTCTTTACTATACGGGAACTTTAAAAGAAGAAGATCAAAATTCTGTAGCAATTGTAGGAACCAGAATGCCAACTCAATATGGTAAAACCTATGCGTCTAAATTTGCTAAGGAACTTGGCAGTAAAAATATAACTATTGTAAGCGGAATGGCCAGAGGTATTGATTCTGCCGCTCATCGCGGAACATTGGAAGTTGGCGGAAGAACCATTGCAATAATCGGTTCGGGGTTAGATGTTATTTATCCACCCGAGAATAAAGATTTATTTAAACAAATAGGTAATAACGGTGCAGTAATTTCCGAATATGTTTTAGGAACAAAACCGGATGCACAAAATTTTCCGAAACGTAACAGAATTATTTCCGGAATGTCTTTAGGAACCTTGGTTGTTGAAACAAAATTAAAAGGCGGTGCATTACAAACAGCCTCGTTTGCTTTGGATCAAAACAAAGAAGTTTTTGCAATACCCGGAAATTTAGGAAAAGCACAAAGTGAAGGGACAAACTTACTTATTCAAAAAGGGGAAGCTAAACTAGTAAAAAACAGTAACGATATTCTGGAAGAGTTAAAATTAAAAGTAAAACCCGAAATCGGAAAAACTATTCCCAAACCGACAATAAACTTAAATATGTTTGAACAAAAAATTTACGATTTTCTTACCAACGAACCAAAACATATTGATTTGATTGCTAATGAAACCGGCATTAATTCCGCCGATTGTTTGGTACATCTTCTTTCCTTGGAATTTAGAAATTTAGTAAAGCAACTTCCCGGTAAAATGTTTATTATTGATTAATTGCAATTATGCTTTATACGAAAACAAATTGATTTTCAGCTTTTTGAAATTCCGGTGCTTGGTACTATTTGATTATTTATTATTTGTCATCTCTTGTTTTTCCCGTCTTGTGTGGCGTGTCTTTCGTCTTTCGTTTCTTCTGTTTGTAATTCTTTAATAAGTCTATCGGTTTTATAAATATATTTTAATGCTTGTATAAGACCGTCCGAATCCGTAGCAACTGCACGATTGTTTTCCGGTAAATAAATTGTATTACCGGCAAGACTTTCAATATTTCCATCATGCACCAAACCAACAACCTCTTTTTTAGTATTTATAATTGAACTACCGGAATTACCGCCCACAATATCATTAGTAGAAGCAAAACCTACATTTGTAGAAAGTTTGAAACCTTCCGGAGGCTTTTGCCAACGCTTGTGCAAACCCCACGGATATGTTTTTTGTCCGAATGAAAAATATCTATCCCATAAACCGTAAAATGTTGTTTTACCAGGAGCCAAGGTTCCGTTATATTCGTAACCTTTTATTACACCGTCTGAAATTCTTAAACTACTTGTTGCATCAGGTGGAATTTTATTTCCGTAAACTTTATAAATTACTTCACCTAATTGTTGATTCAAAACAGAAAGTGTATTCTTTAAATCCATTGTTTCAATTTCAGTCTGTTTTTTAATTTTGTCTATTTCCCTAACCAAAAGAATAAAAGGATCGTTCAAGTTTTTTATTTCATCAGGGTCTAATTTTGCTATATCCAGAAATCCTTTTTTTGTTTTTAACTTAGTAATGGAAAGCAAATAATTTACAGCTTCCTTCCCTTTTCTATTTCCGTATATTTTTTTTACTAACGGATGATTAAATCCAAGAATTTTTTGTAGCATATTTACTTGTGCAAGTAACAAATTATACTGAAATTCTTTATCAATTTTTTGCGGATATTTTTGAGCAAGACTTTCATCAATATTTTCATCTG
>JALSNL010000208.1 GCA_026987055.1 Melioribacteraceae bacterium
TTATCTGTTCACTTTCTTCTAGTTTAATTCTTATCAGGTATTTGAATTGCAATTTAGTTAGAATAGATATAAATCCGATTCTTAAATCTTGCCCAATAGAGGGATGAACTTTGAGTATTAAACTTCTACATTTCCCTTGTAATTTATATCGTTTTAACCAGTTATCAATATCGTGAATAACAGTAGATTTTTTTGTTAATATTCCGGTGCCTCCGCAATATGGACAAGCTTCGTTGATTGATTGTAAAATGTTTTGTCTTACTCTTTGTCGGGTAATTTGTGTTATTCCAAAATCTGTCATGGGTAACAAAGCAACTTTTGCTCTATCTTTTCTAAATTCTTTTTTCAGTTCGTCATAAATCTTTTTTCTGTTTTTATCTTCTGCCAAATCAATGAAATCTATTACAATTAGTCCGCCGATATCGCGTAATCTTAATTGTCTTACTATTTCACGTGCAGCTTCCAAATCTGTTTTTAACGAATTTAATTCTTGTTCTTTTTTAGCAGCATATCTTCCGCTATTAACATCAATTACAGTCATAGCTTCGGTGTGTTCAATAACAATATGACCACCATTTGGTATGGGAACTCTTCTACCGAGCAGGGTTTTAATTTGTTGGTCGATTTTAAAAGTATCGAAAATAGGTGCATTAGATTTATAGTAATTAATTTTATCAACCAATTCCGGTTGAACCAATAAAACGTAATCTCTTATTTCTTTATAAACACTTTTGGAATCTACAAAAACATTAGAAACATCAGGTGTAAACAAATCTCTAATAACACTGGATGTTGTTGTTAAATCCGCATGAATTAATTCAGGTGGCTCAGACTTTTTTATTTTTTCTTGAATTTGGTTCCAAGTTTTTACAAGAAATCTTAAGTCACTTTCCAATGCACTTTCTTCTTGCTCTTTTGCTGCGGTTCTGATAATTAAACCGCAATTATCGGGTATAATTCCTTTAGCAAGATATTTTAGTCTGCGTCTTTCTTTATAATCAGATATTTTTTTTGATATGCCGATTTTATTATCGAAAGGTATAAGGACACAAAATCTACCGGGTATTGAGAGTGAAGAAGTTATACGTACTCCTTTATTTGCAACCGGTTCTTTAATAATTTGAACTAAGATTTCTTGACCTTTGTGCAAACGGGGAGTTTTATTTTCCTTTTTTTCGAATTTGCCTTTTTTTGATTCTTTTCTAACGGTATTTCCGCTATCCGGGTCAATATCTATCTCATTATCTTCATCACCTAAAACGGTTTGAAAATCTTGGAAATAATCTCCTATATCCGAGAAATGTAGGAATGCATCGTGCTTAAGCCCAATATCAATAAATGCGGCTCTAATTCCGGGAAGTACTCTTGCAACTTTACCAAGGTAAATATTGCCAACCATCCTTCTTTTTTCGGGATGTTCTACAAAAAAATCAACTAGTTTACCATCTTCAGTTATTGCTACCCTAACTTGAGAGGCAGACGAGTTAATAATAATATCTTTCTGCATATTAAACTCTTGTAAATAAAAAGTTCTTACGAGCCAACAGAAGAAATATTGAAAAAAATATTTTTGATTTGCTAAATTGGATTATTACTGATTATTTTTACCTAATTTATTGAACCCAAAAAATTAATTATAACAAACTTTTCCTTTTTCTTCTTTGGCCAACCAAAAGAGAACTTTATTTTTAAAATTTTTGTTAACTATTTCTAAGTTTTCTTCAGGATAAAAGCCTGATTTTAATTTTTCTGCGTGATTGATTACTATTTTCTTAATTTCGGTAAAAGTAGAAGCCGAAAATAATTGTTCTATCAAACACCAAATACCATTATAGTTTTTATAATACCAAATAATATTTTTCTTTGCTCTATCAAAGTTTTTTGTAAAACCTTGTTCTTGTTCCAATAATTCAATATGCTGAAGTACTACTTTTAATATTTCACTTTCTTCAGGTTGATATGATATTCCTTTTTCCATAAGATTAAATTGCTTGAAAATAAATGGGTTTCCTAAAGCTCCGCGTGCAATAAGCAATCCATCGCAATTAGTTTTTTCTATCATATCAACAGCATCATTAACATTAAATATTGAACCGTTGCCTATAATTTTTATTCCGCTTATTTCTTTAACTTTGGCAATCCATTCCAAAGCCGGATCTACATTATATTTGTCGCTTCTTGTTCTTGCATGAATTAATATTGCAGAAGCTCCATTATCTTCAATAATTTTAGCTGTTTCCAATACATTAATTTCATCTCTGAAACCTAGTCTGATTTTAACTGAAATTGGAATTCCGTTACTATTTGCTACCATGCTTTTTACTAATTCACCTAATAATTTAGGTTGTGTTAGCAAATACGAACCCATCTTATTTTTAACAACTTTTTCTACAGGACAACCACAATTTAAATCAATTATGCTTACGTTCAATTTAGCAAGCTCTCTAACAGCAGCTCCAAGAATATTTGCATCATTTCCCAAAAGTTGTACTCCAACAGGAGTTTCATTTTTAGAAAATGTTAGAAGACGTAACGTATTAAAGTCTCCTTTTGCAATTCCTTCTGCACTTACCATTTGGGTATAAGTTAATCCGGCTCCGTAATCTTTTGCTATTTTTCTAAAAGCAAAATCCGTAATTTCCGCCATTGGAGCCAGTATAACTTTACTATTAATTTTTAGGTTACCAATTTGCACAAGTAAACTTTTAATAAATAAAAGAACATATTGAATTATATAGAAATAGTCAAATATTATTGAATAAACATAAATTATTCAACAACAATAAACTATTTTTCGTTTTTATTTTCTTCGTCATTTAGTAAAACCTTTCTGGATAAACTGGCCTTACCTCTTTCCATCTTGATTAGCTTAACAGTTATTTTATCACCTTCTTTCAGAACGTCTGTAACTTTATTAACACGTTCTTTTGCAATTTGCGAAATATGCAATAAGCCTTGTTGATTAGGCATATATTCACAAAAAGCACCGAAGTCCATTATTTTAACTACTGTTGCTTCATAAACTTTGCCAATTTCAGGTTCAGCAACTAAACCAAGAATTTTTTCTTTAGTTTTAAGTACATTATCTTTTAACTGACCGGAAATAAAAACACGTCCGTCTTCTTCAATACTAATATCAACACCAAATTCTTTTTGCATTCCTTGAATTACTTTTCCACCGGGACCAATAACCGCTCCGATTTTTTCAGGGTTAATTTGTGTTGTTAATTGTTTTGGGGCATATTTGGATAATTCCGGTTTAGGTTCTGCCAAAACATTATTCATTGTATTTAAGATTTCCAAACGTCCAATTTTTGCTTGTTTCAAAGCATTTTCCATAATTTCCAAAGAAAGACCTTGAATTTTTATATCCATTTGGATTGCTGTTATTCCATTTGCGGAACCGGCAACCTTAAAATCCATATCGCCAAGATGATCTTCA
>JALSNL010000209.1 GCA_026987055.1 Melioribacteraceae bacterium
CTTGTTTTCATATTTTTTAATTGAGCTTTCTTTTGTTGATATTCATCTCCGCCGATAAACAAAACATAATTTGCGTTTAGTTTATTTGCTTCTCTCATTTGTGCCTTAACACTTTTGGAAAGATAATCAATTTCAACTTTCATATTCTTTTTTCTGAAATACGAAGCAATTTCAAACGCTTTATTTTCCAAATCTTTATCCAAACGAACAATATAAATATCAATATTTTCTTCGCCGGGATTAAAAGCATCTTCCGCTTTACATGCAAGTAAAATTCTTTCGATGCCTGCAGCAAAACCGACCGCCGGTGTTTCTTTTCCGCCAAGTTGTTCAATCAACAAATTATATCTGCCGCCGCCACACAGTGCACTTTGCGAACCAACACTTGTACTTGTAATTTCAAAAGTTGTGTGTGTGTAGTAATCCAAGCCTCGTACTAATTTCGGTTCAACAACAAAAGGTATATCTGCAATTTTTAAAAGTTCTTTTACGCTTTCAAAATGTTCTATACTTTCGTTATTAAGAAAATCCAAAATTGACGGAGCATCTTTTAATAATTGCTTATCGTTTCTATCTTTACTATCTAAAATACGAAGTATGTTTGTGTCCAATCTTTTTTTGCTGTCTTCGGAAAGTTCATCTTTTTTGTCATTTAAAAACAATTTAAGTTGTTCGGTAAATTTTTTTCTTTCTTCGGGAATTCCAAGTGAATTTATTGTAACCTGTAAATTTTTTAATCCTATGTTTTTAAGTATTTGATAAGCAACCTGAATAACTTCCGCATCAAGCAAAGGATTATGGCTCCCTATTGCTTCAATGCCGAATTGATGAAACTGTCTTAAACGTCCGGCTTGCGGTCTTTCTTGTCTGAACATAGGAGAGATGTAAAATAATTTATGCAAGTTTGCTTTTTTACCAAGCGAATGTTCAATGTAAGCACGAACCACCGAAGCTGTCATTTCCGGTTTTAGCGTAATATTATTTTCACTTCTATCCGTAAACGAATACATTTCTTTGCTTACAATATCGGAACTTTCGCCAATTCCTCTGGAAAACAAAGCGGTATGTTCAAACATCGGGGTTCTGATTTCTTTGTAGTTAAAGATGCTCATTTGCGTTAAAACTTCTTTAATAAGAAAATTCCAATAAGGAATTTCTTCAGGTAAGATATCGTTTGTGCCTTTTATGGATTTTATCATAAATTAAACTCTAAAAATTACAGTATTTTATTTCAAATAATTGGTAAATATAATAGAAGGTAAAATGGTATATGTAAGCCATTATTTTAATTAAAAATTTTTAGTAAAATAACTCTTTACAAATTAGGAAATATTATTTTCCTCTTCAATGAACAGAGAATAAATTTCTTCGGCTGTTTTAGAGGCTAAAATTTTTTCTCTGAATTCCGGTTTGTTCATCATGTGAGAAATTTTACTTAACAATTTAATATGAGCGGCAACAAGATTATCTTTACCTATTAGAAGAAAAACCATGTTTACCGGTTTACCGTCCAAAGCTTCAAAATCAATAGGCTTTTTTGTTTTTCCGAATGCGGCAATTATTTCGGTTACAGCACCGGTTTTACAGTGAGGAATTCCAAAACCGTGCCCTACACCAGTTGACATAATTTTTTCGCGTTCGTAAACAGCCTCTTTAACTTTTTCTATATCTTTAACCCGCTCATCATCTTTGAAAAGATCTACAAGTTCGTCAATTATTTCGGTTTTGGTGTTTCCGGTTAGCTCGGGAACAATCTTATCAATACTTAATACTTCGGATATTTTCATAATATGTCTTCTTTTAACATTAAAAAAAATCTAAGTAATAAAGTTAAGAAAGCATTAAAGCATTTCCAATAAATGAATTGATATGAATGAAAAATTTTTTACTTGTAAGGATTGTTTTATTCAATTATGTTATAATCATAAAAAATATTTTAGAAAAGTTTAGAGGTTAATATGGATATTAAAGACAAAACAGTTCTTGTGCTTGGCGCTTGGGGTTTGGTTGGCAATGCCGTAACAAAAAATTTAATTGCCGAAAATCCGAAACAAATTATTGTAACTTCACTTAAAAAAGAGGAAGCGGAAACGTATGCAAAAGATTTACAGAAAAAATTCCCTCATTTGCCCGATAATTATTTTATTCCATGGTGGGGAAATATTTTTGTCAGAAATGAATTTAAAGATGAAGATCGTTATGAATTGTTAAATGATCCGGAAAAAAGAAAAATTTTAATGAAAGATATTATGGAAGAAATGAACAAACAAATTTTGGAAAGCTCATCCATATATCAATTGCTTACAAAACATAAGCCGGATATTATTGTCGATTGTATTAACTCCGCTACCGGAATTGCATATCAGGATTTATACACCACATATAGAACAATAACCAAAAAGATAGAATCCAAACCGACTACGGAAGATATAGTAGAGGAAACAGAAAAACTAATTTGTACACAATACATTCCACAGCTAATAAGGCATATTCAATTGTTGTATGCATCTATGAGTGAAATAGGAACAAATATTTACATAAAAATCGGAACAAGCGGAACCGGCGGAATGGGACTAAATATTCCTTATACACATAGCGAAGAAAAACCTTCGCGGGTTTTGCTAAGTAAATCTTCCGTTGCCGGTGCACATACTTTGCTTTTGTTTTTAATGGGAAGAACACCGGAAGGAGCAATAACAAAAGAAATAAAACCTACCGGAGCAATTGCTTGGAAAAGAATAGTTTACGGTGAAATAAAAAAACGCGGCAAACCTATTAATTTGATTGATGCATCATTAGACAATGCAGTTCCTTTAGATAACAAACTTAAACTAAAGTTGGAAAAAGATATTCCAATTTCCGGTGGAACATTAAAATCCGTTTTTATTGATACCGGAGAAAACGGTACATTTTCCAGAGGCGAATTTGAAACTATATCCGCACAAGGTCAAATGGAATATGTAACTCCCGAAGAAATTGCCAGCGATGTTATTTATGAAATTAAAGGTGGTAATACCGGACACGATATAATAAATGCTTTGGATAACGCAACTTTGGAACCAACTTACAGAGCAGGATATATGCAGCATACAGCTGTTGATAAATTGGAAGAGCTGGAAAATTTACATGGAGTTAATAGCGTAGCTTTTGAATTACTAGGTCCGCCAAGACTTTCCAAACTTTTACACGAACTAAATTTAATTCGTAAAGTGATTCATAAAATGAAAAATATAACTGAATTTTCTCCCAATGATTTATCAGCTAAAGTATTTGAAGTAATTAAAGAAGATGAAAAACTCAGAAGCGAAATAATATCAATCGGTATTCCTATACTTATGCCGGATGGAAAAAAATTATTGCGTGGAAATGAAATAAAAATACCGCCTTACAGAGGTGAAGATGAACTTGATGTGAATGAAAAAAATATTGAACTTTG
>JALSNL010000210.1 GCA_026987055.1 Melioribacteraceae bacterium
TTCAGAATAATTCTATCGCCTCGTTTCCACTCGATTCCTTGTGCCAAAATATTTAAGCTGTCGGTAACGCTTTTTGTAAATGCTATTCTCTCGGCTTCGGTATTTAGCAATATAGCAAGTTTTTGTTTTAGGTTAGCTGTTTTTTCCAGTCCGGCGTGATAGTTATTTATTTCCGTTTCACTTCGTTCGCGAACGTATGCCGTTACTTCTTCCGCCACACTCTTCGGTAATGGCGAAACTGCTGCATGGTTTAGGTATATTTTTCCCGTGGTTAAGTATGGAAATTGTTTTCTTATTTCTTGCGTAGTCATGTTTGTGCTCTTGTTTTTCTTTTATTATTTATTTTTTTTGTTTAGTGGGTGCTTACACCACCCCTGATATTACAGCAAGCTGCAATATCTGTCCCCTCCTCAAAAGAGGAGGAGATGTAATGTTAGAATTGAATAAAATTTATGGGGAAGTATTTTTATTAAAATTATTTGAAATTGTTTTTAAAACTTTTTCTATGTTATAAATTACTTCTTTATTTTCAAATCTTATTACTTTAATAAATTTGCTTTCTAAATATTCGGTTCTTAATTTATCATATTCTATTGCATCTTTATTAAAATGTACTTCTCCATCTAATTCAATTACAAGTCTTTCTTTCGGACAATAAAAATCTACAATATAATTTCCAATACTCTGCTGTCTTCTAAATTTTCTTCCTTCTAACTGACTACTTTTTAAGTATTTCCATAATATTATTTCAGCTTTAGTAGAATTATTCCTTAATTCTTTTCTTCTCGATTTAAGATAGTTCCTATTATAAATCTTCATAAAAACACTCCAGTTCCCCTCCTCATTAGAGGAGGGACAGAATTTTGACTTGTTCAAAATTCAGGGGTGGTTTATTGACCCACTCTTAATCTTTTTTAGCTCTTAAAGAATCCCAAATCATATAACCTATAATAGCAGCAAACATAACCAAACCCAGAATTTCCGCTCCATGAGATTCCGACCATTCATGCAATCGCCAATCGAAACCGGACGATTTAAGAATAACACTAACAACGCCCATCAAAGCACCGCCGGCAATGAATCCGGAAGCAATAAGTATTCCCCTTTCTTTTCTTGCATTGTTTAATTTTTCATCTTTACTTCTTGTTGCAACATAATGTGCAATCAATCCGCCAACTAAAATGGGAGTGTTTAATTCCAATGGCAAATACATTCCCAAAGCAAAAGCTAAAGCCGGTACATTTATCATTGTAAGAATCAATGAAAATAATGCACCTGCAATATACAACATCCAAGGAGCAGGCTGATTAGACATAAGCGGTTTTATTACTGCCGCCATTGCATTTGCTTGAGGTGCAGGCAATTCGTTACCTGTAAATCCGTAAGTATTATTTAACAATAAAATAACCCAACCAACCGTAGCGGCGGAAACTATGGTGCCTAAAAATTTCCATGTTTCTTGTTTATAAGGAGATGAACCCAACCAATAACCAATTTTCAAATCGGTTACAAAAGCACCTGCAACGGAAAGAGCCGTACATACAACACCACCTATTATTAAAGCCGATGTCATTCCTGCAACACCGGTAAGTCCAACTGCAACCAAGATTACGGAAGATAAAATCAATGTCATTAAAGTCATACCGGAAACAGGATTAGAACCAACTATTGCAATTGCATTTGCCGCAACGGTTGTAAACAAAAATGCAATTATCAAAACAATTAATAATCCTACAATTGCATGAAGTAAATTATGAACAACACCGAACATAAAGAAAATGAAAATAAGTAAAGCGGTAAATGAAATTCCGGTTACAATTATTTTCATTGAAATATCGCGTTGTGTTCTTATTGCGGATTTTTCATTTTCATGTTTCCCGCCGAACAATTCATTAAAACCTAAACTAAATGCCGTTTTAATTACACCTGAAGATTTAATAATACCAATTAATCCTGCCATTGCAATTCCGCCAATACCAATATGCCTGACATAATTACTAAATATTTGTTCGGGTGTCATATCTTTAATAAGCATAGTAATATTTGCACCGACAGGCATTGTTATTGCACTGCCGAGATAAGCGAAAACGGGAATTATTACATACCATGCAACAAAGGAACCTGCCGTAATAATTGCGGCATACTTTAATCCTACAATGTAACCGAGTCCCATTACCGCAGCACCAACATTCATTTTAAATATTAGCTTAAACTTATCCGCAACTGCTTCGCCAATAGGAATAACACGCGAAGAGAACACTTCACTCCACCAGCCGAAGGAAGCAATTATAAAATCATAAAGTCCGCCGATAATACCGCTTACAACCAGAACAATAGCTTGTCCGCCGCCTTTTTCACCTGCAACAAGAACTTCCGTTGTAGCAGTTGCTTCCGGGAAAGGAAATTTACCATGCATTTCAGAAACGAAATATTTTCTAAAAGGAATTAAAAACAATATCCCAAGAAAACCACCGAACATAGAAGCAAGAAATATTTGAATGAATGTTGCTTCGAGATTAAGAATATATAAAGCCGGTAAAGTAAATATTGCCCCGGCAACAATTGCTCCGGAAGCTGCACCAATTGATTGAATAATTACATTTTCTCCAAGTGCACCTTTTCGTTTTGTTGCGGTAGATAAACCGACAGCTAAAATTGCTATGGGAATTGCAGCTTCGAATACTTGTCCTATTTTCAATCCCAAATAAGCCGCAGCAGCCGAAAAAAGCACTGCCATAAGCAAACCCCAAGAAACCGACCAAAAATTAACTTCGGAATATTCTTTATCCGCCGACATTATAGGAACATATTTTTCCCCCGGTTTTAACTCTGTATAAGCATTAGTCGGAAGACCGAACGATGATTTTTTTTCATTCTCACTCATAATTTCCTCAACTAATTAAGAATAATTTGTTTTGTTAATTCCACATCATTTGTTTTGGCAGACTTAAATTCTATTTCGCCGTAATATTTTGCGTTTTTTGGCAATTCAATTTCCGGTAAATTATAAATACATTGCAAATTATAATTTATGTTCGGATACATTGTTAAATATGCTCTACCACGATTTTTAACTTTCATTTTGGTTTTATTTTCGAGAATTGTTTTTTCGGTAATATTAACTTTCAATTTACTCGGTGCATTTGCAAAGCCCGGTATTAAAACAAATTCATAAGTTTCATCTTCGTCTTTTGTAGCTCTTTTTACAGAAATTTTATCACTGCGATATGATAAACCGCCAATTGCTTTTGCGTCTCCGTTTTTATCGTAAATCATTAATGCAAAATCCGTTACTTTGTTAAAATCTTCTTTGCTCAAACTAACTTCAAATATTTTTTCAGCTTCTCCTTTTTTTAGGGTAAACGAAATTTTATGAGTTTTTTCGTTTTTAAATTTAACAGGATATTTTTTTTGGTAACCCAAAACA
>JALSNL010000211.1 GCA_026987055.1 Melioribacteraceae bacterium
ACAAATGTAGCAGCGCCCAGGACAATAATACTACCTAATACACCAACCAATCTACCCAAGGCTCTACCAAAAAAATCTCCGATGTTACCCGCAAGTTCATATTGGGTTTCAAACAATCCGGGGCTGGGTGTTAATCTTAAAACTCCAAAAAGAGTGGCTAAAATAATTCCGCTAACAAGGAAAAAATTGGATAGATTAAGAGCTAATCTTCTATCCGACTCTTTTAGAACCGTATAACCCCAAATAAAAAGCATAATTGGGAAAACAATTGAAAAATAACCCAAAGTAGAGTTTATCAGAAAATGTGATAAGTATGCTCCGAAAATACCAAGCCAATTATGTGTGCTTTCTGCTCTTTGAACAAAATCCGGATTAGTGGAAAAAACATTAAATAAATCTGTAAAACTGAAACTTAATTTTGCTTGGTCATAACGTGAATAAGAAAAAATACTTAATAACATTAAAGAAGCTGTAACAATTAGGAAAAGTCCTATTAATTTTTTCTTTTTTTCTAAGGAAAGAATAAAAAAAGTTTGGTCACTAGATTTCCTCTTACCGGCGGTATTTTTGTTTCTTGTTTTGGCCATCTTAAATTTTAATTTTCATAAAATATATTTTCTATAAAATAGAATTTCGGCTAAATAAAAATATATCTAAAGTTTGTCCCGACAAAAAAGATGGGCAATCCATTTTGAGAAATAACCTTATTGAATTAATATCGAAGATTCTTTTTCTCCTAAGCGGACTCCTTAGCAAGGTCGTCATTTATTATTTTGCAGAAACTCTAAATATCTTATATTTTAACAACTCCGCTAACATATTTTGGAACAATATTATAAATATTTTCTTGTGCTGCGTATGCTATGTCTTTAACAAATCCTTTTGCGATAAGTGTTTTACCATGGTCTGTTTCACTAAGCATTTTTTTTATTCTTTTTTTGTTTTTATTATACAAAATTAAACAAGTATTAGAGGCATCATCTAATTCCACATTTTCCTTTATTTCTAATATTTGTTTAATTATCATTCCGGCACAAACAGAATCTTCCAGACAATACATTCCATTGTTGCCAGAACAAAGTATTTCCAAATTTTCTTTTGTTTTTAGCACTTCCTTAACAGTGGCTTTCACATTTAGAAAAGAAGCAACAAACAAGTTTGTTGAAAACTTTGCACGGACTAAAGCTTTGGAACCATTAGTTGTAAAAAGAATTATAGACTTCCCTTTTACAGTTTCTTCGGTATATTCCAAAGGAGAATTGCCAAATGTAAAACCATCTATTTTTTCTGCATTTCTTTCTCCGCCAAGCAGCATCTGTCCGCTACCGGAAGTTTTCATTGCAAATTCAATAGAACCAACCGGAATAATTTCCTTTGCTCCGTTGTTTAATGCTGTTACAATTGTTGTAGTTGCCCGTAAAACATCTATAACAATTGTGGTTTTCTTAGTAAAATATAATTCTTCAACATTTAATGGCGATAAAAGTGTCCGTATTTTCATAGTAATAATTATTTTTTTAAAAATTATTTTTGTTGTAATGTATTTGTCCGCAGTACTTTATCTATTTTTGCTAAATTTTTTATACAAAAGGTAACTTTGTTATCTTTGCATTTACTTCTTTGTTTCTAATTACCACATGAACCGTTTCATCCATTTTTGCATATTCAACAGCAACATATCCTAAAGCAATTGGTTTTTCTAAAATTGGACTTACAGTTCCACTTGTAATATGCCCTACTTTTTCTCCATTAGCTTTAATTTCATAGTTATGTCTAGGGAAAGCGCGTTGTTCAAAAATTAAAGGAACTAATTTTCTTTTTACTCCTTCTTCTTTTTGTTTAACCAGAACATCCCTGCCAATAAAATCACCTTTTTTTAATTTGGTTATCCAACCTAAACCTGCTTCCAAAGGTGTTGTTGTTTCATCAATATCATTACCATATAAGCAAAATCCTTTTTCTAATCTTAAAGTATCTCTACTTCCCAAACCACATGCTGCAATATTAAATTCTTTACCTGCTTCAAAAATTGAATTCCATATTTTTTCTGCTGTTTCAACATCGGATTTAAAATATAATTCAAAACCTAACTCTCCAGTATATCCGGTTCGCGAAACAATTACATCAATATCCATTAATTTAGAATTGAAATAATGATAATATTCAACGTTGATTTCCTCACCCAAAAGTTTTTCTATTACTTTCTGGGAGTTCGGTCCTTGCACTGCCAATAAAGAATAATCATCGGATTCATCAATAATATTTACTCCAAAGGAATTGTTTTCTTTCATCCAGTTAAAATCTTTATCTTTATTAGCACCGTTAACTACAAGCATATATTCGTTATCGGAAATTTTGTAAACGAGTAAATCATCAACAATACCACCATCGTTATAACACATTGCAGAATATTGAACTTTACCGATTTCTAATTTTGCTGCATTATTAACCGTAATTTTTTGAACAAAATCTAAAGCTTTTTCACCTTTAATAATAATTTCGCCCATGTGTGAAACATCAAAAACTCCCACTGATTGCCTTACGGATTTGTGTTCTGCAATAATTGAAGTATATTGAACCGGCATTTCAAAACCGGCAAACTCTACCAGCTTAGCTCCAAATTGTTTGTGAATATTACTAAATTTTGTTTGTTTCATTTTAGTTTCTCACTTATTAAGTTTTTCCCAGTCGGCTAAAAATTTAGCTAACCCGTTTTCCGTTAAAGGATGGTTAAACAATTTTTTAATTACCGCAAACGGAATTGTAGCAACATCAGCTCCAATTTCGGCTGCTTCCACCAAATGTAACGGATGCCTAATGCTTGCAACCAATACTTGAGTTTTATATCCGTAATTTCTATAAATAGTTACTATTTGATCTATAAGCTGCATTCCGGAATGACTTATATCGTCTAATCTGCCAACGAAAGGACTTATATAAGTTGCACCGGCTTTTGCTGCCAATAATGCTTGAGAAGCAGAGAAACATAAAGTAACATTTGTTTTAATTCCTTCTGCCGATAAAGCTTTTACCGCTTTTATCCCTTCCATAATTAAAGGAATTTTAATTACAATATTTTTATGAATTTTAGCCAACTCGTGTGCTTCTTTCATCATTCCTTCAAAATCAGTAGAAACAACTTCGGCACTTATCGGTCCATCAACAATTTTAACTATTTCTTTAAGTAATTCTGTAAAATCACCACCTTCTTTTGCAACTAAAGAGGGATTGGTTGTAACTCCATCTAATAATCCCATTGCAGCGGCTTCTTTTATTTCATTTAAGTTTGCTGTATCAATAAAAAATTTCATTTCAAATTTCCTTATTTAAAATAAGTGGTTTAAGAATTTAATAATTTTTATTAAATAAAAATTAGTTTAATTTTTCATCTGTCTTGGCGGAACGAAATTCAAAAAC
>JALSNL010000212.1 GCA_026987055.1 Melioribacteraceae bacterium
AGTTTTATAATAAAGTTTATTATCCGGCAAGTAATTTTCATCAAACAATTCTTTAAGTTTTTCAAAAGCCATATTTTTATTTGCAAGATGTAGCAGTATTAATTCTTCGGTTAAAATCTCTTTGTTGCTTTGCTTTCCGGAAAAACCATTCAAATATTCTTCGGCACTTTTTTTATTTGTATAAACATCTTTAGGCGGAAAAATTATTGTAAAATCGAAAAGTAAAGTTTCAAATTTTTCTTCACCTAATTTTTCTTTTGCAAATTGAATGGCATTATTAAATGCGTTGGGAAATAATTTTTTAAAATAATTTTTAATTGCAATATGATATATTTCATCCAACAAGCCGGCGGCATTTAATTCAGCCGGTGAAATATGGTGTTCGATGCTTCTATGTTTATTAATTTTTTCGGTAAGAATTCTAACTTGTCTAAAATTCGCAAAAATAACATTTCCGGTTTGCGAAAATAAAGATTCATCCAGCTCATATTTTTCACGTATCAGTTTTGCAATGTGTAATTCGTATGTAGGCAGAATATTTTTGAATGGGTTTTTCAATTTTTACACTCGTAAAATTTTGATGAAGTTCTAATTTGTAAATATAGTTAATTTGAAATACATCTACATTTATAAATTTTTGTAAATGCAATGAAATAATTGATAAACGAATTTTATTCAGTTATATTTTGAAACTTAATTATTTGTACAAACATGCTTGGATTTTCAATGGCTAAAACGCCTTTAATGACGCAATTCCATAAAATAAAAAGTGAACATCCGGATACGATTTTACTATTCAGAGTCGGTGATTTTTTTGAAACTTTTGAGGAAGATGCAAAGACCGCTTCCAAAGTTTTGGGAATTACTTTAACCAAACGCGCCAACGGGAAAGCCGGCAGTGTTCCTTTGGCAGGTTTTCCGCATCACGCAATTGATAATTATTTGCCTAAATTGGTTAAAGCCGGTTACCGCGTTGCTGTTTGCGAACAAGTTGAAAATCCGAAATTTGCCAAAGGAATTGTTAAACGGGAAGTTGTGGAAGTTGTTACACCCGGCGTTGTTTATTCGGATAAATTATTAGACCATAAAAAAAATAATTTTCTTATCTCAATATTCTTCAGCGGAGATATTGCCGGAATTTCTTATTGCGATATTTCCACCGGTGAATTTCAAGTTTACGAAACATCGGCAATTAAAGTTGCCGAACAAATTGAAACAATAAATCCCGCCGAAATTTTGATAGCAAAAAAACAAAGGGATGATGTAATTCCTTTAATAGAAAAAATTAATCTTAATCCCAAAGTATCAAAAATTGACGATTGGATTTTCAATTACGAATATGCAACGGATTTATTGAAGGAACAGTTTAAAACACAAAACTTAAAAGGTTTTGGAATTGAAAAATTAAACACCGGTATTATTGCCGCCGGAACTATTTTACATTACTTAAAAGAAACACAAAAATCCAATCTTGCTCATCTTACAAAAATATCTTTGTATAATCCGTCCGAATATATGTATTTGGATTTATCTACTAAAAGAAATCTTGAAATACTTTATACTATGCAAGACGGAAGCCATGAAGGTTCTCTAATTTCCGTATTGGATAAAACCAAAACCGCAATGGGTGCAAGATTACTTAAACGTTGGGTGAATGCTCCGTTAAGAAATAAAGAACAAATTGATAAACGTCTTGAATGTGTAGAAGATTTTTACAAGAATAAAACTCTTAGAGAAAACTTACAAAATGAGTTTAAAGAAATAGGAGACCTTGAAAGACTAATATCCAAAGTATCTACAGGAAGAGCAAATCCGAGAGAACTTGTTTACTTAAAAAATTCTATTAAAAAAATTCCTTTACTAAAACAATTGTTGGATTTATCCAACTCGGAAATCATCGGAATAATAAATTCCAAACTTAATGACTTAACCGAAATATTTGAAAAAGTGGAAAATGCCATTGTTGACGAACCTCCGATTTCCTTGAAAGACGGCGGTATTATCAGACAAGGTTACAATGCGGAACTTGACGAACTTCGTGATCTTTCCATGAATGCAAAAACTTGGATTGCAAATATGCAGAAAACCGAGCGGGAACGCTCCGGCATTCCTTCGTTAAAAGTCAGTTACAATAAAGTTTTCGGTTACTATATTGAAATTACAAATGCACATAAAAATAAAATTCCCGATAACTACATACGAAAGCAAACACTTGTAAGCAGCGAACGTTACATTACACCGGAACTTAAAGAGTATGAAGATAAAATTCTTAATGCCGAAGAAAATATTGGCATTCTTGAACATCAATTATTTAATGAAGTAAGACTTGCCGTTGCAAATGAAGCGGATAAAATTCAAGAAAATGCTAAACTAATAGCTATGCTGGATTGTTATTTATCTTTTGCAGAATGTGCGGAAGAATATAATTATGTAAAACCGGAGATTAATACATCGGATAAAATTATTGTTAAAGCCGGTCGTCATCCGGTTGTTGAACAAATTTTACCGCCGGGCGAAAAATTTACTTCCAACGATTATAATTTGGATAACTCCGATACGCAAATTATTGTTTTAACAGGTCCGAATATGTCGGGCAAGTCAGTTTATCTTAGACAAATAGGTTTGATAGTTTTACTTGCGCAAATCGGTTCTTACGTTCCGGCAGATAAAGCATCCATTGGAATTGTAGATAGAATATATACACGCGTCGGAGCAAGTGATAATATTTCCGCTGGCGAAAGTACCTTCTTGGTTGAAATGCAGGAAGCGGCAAATATCCTAAATAATGCAACAAGTAAAAGCTTGATATTATTGGATGAAATTGGAAGAGGAACAAGTACGTTCGACGGAATTTCCATAGCTTGGGCTATTACGGAATATCTTCATGAAAATCCTACGGTAAGACCTAAAACACTTTTTGCTACTCATTACCACGAGCTGAATGAAATGGCATCAATATTTCCAAGAATAAAAAACTTCAAAGTTGAAGTTCGTGAATATGATGATAAAGTAATTTTTCTGCACAAAGTTTCTTCCGGCGGTGCAGATCACAGTTACGGAATTCAAGTTGCACAAATGGCAGGTTTGCCTTTGTTTGTTACAAACAGAGCAAAAGAAATTTTAATGAACTTGGAAGAAAAAGAATTAACACCGTATGAATTTAAAGCCAAAAGAATTAAAAAAATTAAACAGGACGATCTGCAAATCAGCTTATTCGAAATTCAAGATGATGAAATCAGAAAAGAAATATCCGGACTTTCCGTTGATGAAATGACACCTTTGGAAGCATTAAACAGACTAAGTGAACTAAAGAAAAAAGTGAAAAAGGATAAAGAATGAAAGTTAAAGTTAATGTCTGTTTAATAATTTCCTTTCTGCTCGTTACCGGTTTACTAAACAGTTGTAGCA
>JALSNL010000213.1 GCA_026987055.1 Melioribacteraceae bacterium
TCGAAGAATATCCTGAACTTCCGCCAAATCATGTTTTAAACGGACATATTACCGCAACACTGGGTTTATACGATTATTGGCGAATAACCAAAAATAAAAAAGCGAAGAAGTTATTTGACCAAGGAATAACAACTATAGAAAAGAATCTATCACAATACGATACCGGTTATTGGAGTAAATACGATTTAAAATATCCTTATGTAGCCGATTACTATTATCATAAAGATGTACACATTCCGCAACTTAAAATTCTTTATCAAATTACCGGCAAAAAATTTTTCAAAGATTATGTAATCAAATGGGAAAACTATTTTAACGAACCTTACTACACCTTATACAAATTAAAAATGATTTACGATGGCATTCATAGAAGATTAACATACAAATCATTTTTCACACTTGGGAAATAAAACAAATTCATTCTTCGTGTAACTCCGTGTCTTCTTTGTGAAACTCTGTGTTATGTTTTTTTATTTCCGATTAATTTGTTTTATCATAATAAATCATAAAAATCTGCGTTCCTATTTTTCCTTTACTTTTAAATATTATTCTTTATATTTCGAGTAATAAATTTACTCATAATATAAAATGTTAAAATCACTAATTACATCGGAAACAAAAATCAAACTGTTGCTGAAGTTTTTTCTTAACCCGAAGAACAACGGATATTTGCGACAACTAAGCAATGAGTTTAACGAATCTACCAACGGAATACGGGTAGAATTGAACAAATTGGAAGAAGCGAAAATACTGGTATCAGAATTTAAGGGACGCAACAAAATATACAAAGCCAATTCCTCACATCCGTTATTTAACGAACTCAGAAACATAGTTCTCAAATCAACCGGAATAGACAAAGTGATTTCCAACATTATTAACAAAGTAGGAGACGTTAAAACCGCCTTTATCCGTGGCGATTATGCCGTTGGAAAAGATAGCGGCTTAATTGATTTGGTGATAGTTGGGAAAGATTTGAACAACCGTGAAATAACCAGAGTAAAAAACAAAACGGAAAAACTTATTAACAGAAAAATTTCCATTTTGCTACTAACGCCGGAAGAATATAAAAATCTCAAATCCAATTTTGATAAAGAACCTACCTTTGTTTTGCTGGAGGGAAAGAAAAAATGAACGTAGAAGAATTTAAATTTATACTCCAAAAAGGGGAAAGCTATTTTACGGAATTTAAAGAAAAAGTTGACAAAACATTAGCTAAAGAAATTACTGCTTTTGCCAATGCTTCAGGAGGAAAAATATTTATTGGTATTGATGATAAAAATACTCCTTTAGGAATTAAAATTACAAATAAATTAAAATCGCAAATATTTGATATAGCACGTAATATTCAGCCTTCTGTGGACATTCGGCTTTCAACATACAAAAATATACTTATCATACACATTTCGGAAAGCAATAACAAACCTCATCAATGTTCGGAAGGTTTCTTTATTCGAATGGGAACTAATTCTCAAAAAATGGATAGAGAACAAATAATTGAATTTTTGCAATATGAAGGAAAAATAAAATTTGAAGAAAAGCCTAACAAAAAATTTAATTTTAAAAAACATTATAATCCGGAAAAATTAAATAAATTCTTACAAATTGCTGGAATAAATAAAAATATTGATGATAAAACCATTTTAGAAAATCTAGGTGTAACAGATAATGGGAAAATGAAAAATGCCGGAATTTTATTTTTCTCTGATTATTTAGAATTGTTATGTGAACAAGCTACTATTACTTGCGTTGTTTTTGACGGAATTGAACGAATAAAAATATTAGATAGAAAAGATTATAACAATGATATAATTACTAATATTGATAATGCACTCCATTTTGTTAAACAAGCAATTAAAGTAGAGTATATAATGACAGGAACAGCAAGAAGAAAAGAGGTTTACGAGATTCCACTTGATGCACTTAGAGAAGCAATTGTAAATGCAGTTACACACAGGGATTATTTTTTTACAGGTGCTCATACAACAATTGAAATTTTTGATAATAGAATAGAAATTGGAAATCCTGGTGGATTGCCCAAGGGCTTGAATAAAGAAAATTTTGGTAAAAAAGCTGTTAGACGTAATCAATTAATAGCCTCTCTATTACAACGGTGTAATATTGTTGAAAATATGGGGACAGGAATTAATAAAATTAAAAAACTTTGTAAGGACAATAAAAATATACCTCCTGAATTTATTTTTGATTCATTTTATACAATTATTTTTAGAAGAAAATTTGAGGGAGTAAATGAGGGAGTAAATGAGGGAGTAAATGAGGGAGTAAACCTATTATTAAATATAATAAAGAAATATCCGGGTAAACGTACTCCGTTTTTTAGCAGAGAACTAAATACATCTTCAAAGAATATTGAACGGTGGATTAAAAAGCTTAGAGACAAAGGTATAATCGAATTTAAAGGTTCTTCAAAAAGTGGCGGATACTACTATATTGAAAAAGGAAAGAAACGATGAACATAGGAATGATTTTAGACAATGAATTTACCGGAGATAACCGTGTGGAAAATGAAGTATCGGCTTTGCAAAATGCCGGTTACCAAGTTTATGTTCTTTGTCTTAACTACGGAAAGAAACCGGCTGTTGAAGTTTTTAACGGAGCAAAAATTATTCGTATTCCGCTTTCTAAAAAAATTAAAGATAAACTTAGATTTTTGAATAATACGGTATTTGATATTTATTCGTCTTTTTGGACAAAAAAAATTATAACATTTGCCAAAGCAAATAAAATAGATGTGCTGCACGCACACGATCTTTATATGGCAAAATCCGTTATAGCCGCAAATAAAAAGCTAAACTTAAAAACCGTATTGGATTTACACGAAAACTATCCTGCTACGTTGGTTTCATATTCTTGGTCAAAAACATTGCCGGGTAAATTATTGGTAAGTCAAAAAAGCTGGGAACGTAAGGAAGCAAAGTATTTGCCTAAGTTTAATAAAATAATTTTACTTAGCGAGGAATTCAAGAAAGAATTAACAATAAAATATCCGCAATTAAAAAATAAATTTCATATATATCAAAACTATCCGGATGTAAAAAAACTTTTGAGCTTCCCTATCAACAAAAACATAATTCAAAAAGAAAACGACTTTATTGTTTTCTACTTCGGTGCAATTGCAGAAAGGCGCGGTATTTTTACGTTGCTGGAGTCATTAAAAATTCTCGTTAGGAAATATCAAAACATAAAAATTTTGTTAATTGGTCCTGTTGATAATGCCGATAAACAAAAACTGAATGCTTATCTAACGGATACGACATTGCAAAAAAACATTATTCAATACAATTGGAAAGATATAAAATATTTACCGTCTTACATTTACATAAGTGATGTTTGCGTTTCACCGTTGATTAAAAATGCACAACACGAATCGGGAATT
>JALSNL010000214.1 GCA_026987055.1 Melioribacteraceae bacterium
CTGTAAAACAGAGAGGAAGTATTCATTTTCTTCAATGAAAATGGTTATTGCTTCAATCAGGTATTTTTATGTCAAATTGTTAAAAAAAGATATTCCTGATGCACTAAATATCGAACTAAGAAAACCGAGCATTTTACCTACGGTTCTTTCCGTAAAAGAAATTTCCAAAATATTGGAAGTAACAAAAAACTTAAAGCATAAAACCGTTCTGGTTTTAATATATTCCGCCGGTTTACGTTTGGGAGAGCTGCTTAATTTGGAAATAGCAGATATAGATTCCGAATCGATGAAAATTCATATTAGAGGTGCAAAGGGGAAAAAGGATAGATACGTAATGCTTTCGGAAAATGTATTAAAGCTGCTGCGGGAATATTATAAAGAATTCAAGCCGCAAAAATATATAATTGAAGGACAGAACGGCGGAAAGTACAGTCCCAAAAGCGTGCAATCCGTTTTTAAGCGTTCCCTGAAAAAAGCCGGAATAAAAAAGAAAGCTTCGGTTCATACGTTACGGCATTCGTTCGCAACGCATTTGCTCGATGATGGCACTGATATCCGTTATATTCAAGAACTACTCGGGCATAAACGTTTGGAAACAACACAAATTTATACTCATGTTTCTTCTTATTCTATTAATAAAATCAAAAGTCCGGCAGACAAATTAAAAATATAATTATTTTGGATTCACGGCAATGCAAACACCTAAAAATATAAAATACAATTTTAACGATTCCTTTGGTTTTCTAATAGTTAAAGCCGGTCGTTTGGTAGAAAACAGATTAAAGTTAAATTTTGAAAATGAAGGAATTGAAATTACCCCGCAACAGTGGTCCGTATTAACACACCTTTGGAATAATGACGGAGTTTCTCAGCAAGAACTGGCAAATGTTTTTTCCAAAGATAAAACCAGTATGGCAAGGTTATTAAACAATCTGGAGAAAAATAATTTTATTGTTCGTAAACAAGGTAAAAAAGATAAAAGGAATAAAAATATATTCTTAACGGAAAAATCGAAATCATTAAAAGATATAAGTATAAAAATAGCCGAAGAAACCTTGTTGGAAATTCTTGACGGTATTGACACCGAAAAAGTAAAAACAAGCAAACTTGTTCTTAAGCAAATTTGCAATAATATTTCTTTATTCGGATAAAACAATCCAAACGGAACACGGATTTTGATGATAATTATGGTTTATTTGAATGAAGCAAAAACTAATAATAACCTCCACGCAAAAAAAGACGAGTTATCTTCGTTTTCCAAAAAAAGATAAAATATTATTTCTTAATTCCCAAGTTTTGGAATTTATAATTTTCTAAAATTCGTTTTTAATCCGCAAAGCTAATATTCATCTATGGCAAGAAAGTTGATATGTAAAAATATCAACTATTGGGATTGCTATGGAAAATAAAAAAATTGAAAGCAGCACGCCTATTTATCCGATAAGAACAGCTGCAAAATTACTGGATATTTCAATTCCCACTTTACGTAAATATGAAAATGAAGGATTGATAATTCCCCACAAATCAGAAGGCAACCAACGTATTTATTCCGAAGATGATTTGAAAAGAATAAATTGCGTTAGGCGTGCAATTAACGAATCTAAAATTAGCATAAACGGAATCAGAGCAATTTATTCCTTAATTCCTTGTTGGGAAGTTGTTAAATGTTCCGAAGAAGATAGGGAAGTTTGCAACGCATTTCAAAGTCACGAAAGACCTTGTTGGACTTTCCATCATCCAAGTACCACATGCGAAAGCAGAGATTGCCGAGAGTGTGAAGTTTATACAAAATATTCCACATGCGGAAAAGTAAAAGATTTAATAAAAAAAATATCGGGATTATATTAAAGGATAATTATTAATGAATTCACTATCACGAAGAAGGTTTTTGAAAATTACCGGAGCAACATTCGGTTCTGCAGTTGCTCTTACATCATTAAACGGTGTTGTAAAAGGTGCGGAAAAAGTAAACAAGAAAACCGGTAAATCCGTTAAAGGCATTCAAAAAATACCGACTTATTGCAGTATGTGTTTTTGGAAGTGTAGTGCAATAGCTTACGTAAAAGACGGAAAGTTGTGGAAAATTGTAGGGAATCCGAAAGACCCGCTTAGCAACGGAAGACTTTGTCCGCGTGGAACCGGCGGTATTGGTGCACATTACGATCCGGATAGATTAAAAGCTCCTTTAATTAGAAAAGGGAAACGGGGGGAAGAAAAATTTGTTCAAGTTACTTGGGACGAAGCTTTTGAGTTTATTGCAAAAAAAATGAAAAAAATTAAATCCGATTACGGACCGGAATCAATGGGATTTTTTAGCCACGGTATCGGCGGCGGATTTTTTAAGCATCTGTTAAAAGCTTACGGAACAAGAAATATTGCCGCTCCTTCATTCGACCAATGTTTGGGTCCGCGTGATACGGCTTTTGAAATTACTTACGGCGATGTTATCGGTGGTCCGGAAAGAACGGATATAGAAAATGCAAAATGTATTGTTTTGCTTGGTTCTCACATTGGCGAAAATATGCACAATACACAAGTGCAAGAATTTTCAAAAGCAGTTGAAAAAGGAACTTCCATTATTGTGGTTGATCCGCGTTTATCCACAGCGGCAAGCAAAGCAAAATACTATTTGCCTATAAAACCCGGTACCGATTTGGCGCTTCTTTTAACTTGGATAAATGTTTTAATTACCGAAAATCTTTATGATAAAGAGTACATAGAAAAATATGCTTTCGGATTTGAACAATTAAAAGCGGAAGTTAGCAAATATACGCCTGAGTGGGCTTATCCCGTTACGGGAATAGAACCTGAACTTATTAGAGAAACTGCAAGAGAAATGGGAAGATATATTCCGGCAACCTTGTTTCATCCGGGCAGACATTCGGTTTGGTACGGTGATGATACTCAAAGAGGAAGAGCGCTTGCTATTATTAGTGCTTTGCTGGGTAGCTGGGGCAGAAAAGGCGGATTGATTAATCAAGATGTATTTGATGTGCCGTCTTATGATTATCCGCCTTATCCCGAATTTAAAAAAGAAAAAGCCGATAACCCGAATCATAAATATCCTTTTGGAGGTGCCGAAGGTTATACAACCGGATTGCGGGAAGCAACATTAACCGGAAAACCTTATCCAATTAAAGGCTGGTTTGTTTACGGTACCAATTTACTTTATTCGTTGCCAAACAAACAAGAAACAATAGATGCAATTAATAAATTGGATTTGCTTGTAGTAATTGATGTTGTTCCAAGCGAAATTGCCGGTTATGCGGACGTGGTTTTGCCGGAAACGGTTTATCTTGAAAGATATGACGAACTGTTTGCACCATATTTTAAACAGCCGTTTGTTTCTTTAAGGCAGCCGGTAATTGATGCTCCAGACGACCAAAAGCC
>JALSNL010000215.1 GCA_026987055.1 Melioribacteraceae bacterium
CATAGAGCATTTTTAATATTGTTACTATTAAGAAAAAAACAATTGATTCTGTGGTTTGTAAGTAGATCATTAACATTAAGGCTATGAGAATAGGATTTGAGAACCATTCTAATAAATAATTTTTCAGACTAATATTTCTTCTGATTTTTGCCCATCTGGTATGCCTATTTAGGAATGATTTTAGAGGCATCTCTTTATTTATGTTTTCCACTATTGTTAAAGAAGTTTTTACTTTGTAGCCAAGAGCTTCAACTTTTTGTCCAAGCATGAAATCTTCTGCAAGATAATTAGCGACCGAAAAAAAACCTCCTATTTGTTGTAAAACTTTATTTGGCATAAGGATAGATTTACCAATTACTATTGAAATATTTGAAAGTTTTTTAGCAACAAAAACATTAGGCGCAACAAAAGTATTTAGATAAAAATTTTCCCAAACAGAAACAGCATTTTCTGCTCCGATACCCTTTATAGTTGAAGTAACAAGCCCGATATTTTCCTCTCCAAATTCCTTAATCATTTTCATTAAAAAATCTTTTTTTACTTTTGTGTTGCTATCATTAATTAAAATATATTCCCCTTGTGCTACTTGGTAAATATTATGCATATTGTTTACTTTGGGATTGAGTCCAATTTTATTATTGTTAATAACAAGTGTACATTTTTGTAAAGGATATTCCGCTTTTAATTTTTTTATAATTTCAACGGAAGGATCCGAAGCTTCTTCAACTCCACAAATAATTTCATAATTCGGATAGTCCAAAATAAAAAATGAACGAAGATTATCTTCTAATCCGTCATCTATTCCTTTTAGTGGTTTAAGTATGGAAACAGTGGGATAATTGGTAATGGTTGTATTTGTATTATTTTCTAACTCCTTAGAACTTTCTTTTTTTAGTTTTTCCAAAATAACAGAAACAGAAGTAACCAAATGCAACAAGGAAATAATAATTGAAATTGATAAAAACAAAACAATAATTGTATTCATTTTATCCTCATATAGTTTATTTAACAATATTCTATTATTAGTAAAATAAAAAACAATTATTACGTTTTTATTTAGTCTATGTTATATTTTAATTAATCTTACGATTAAGATATTTTGCATAATCTTTTAATTGCGGAGAATATTTTTCGTTGAATAACTCTGAAGAAATTATAAAATCCGCTGTTGATCTGTTATTTGCAATAGGAATATTATATAGTACGGAAATTCTCAGAAGTGCTTTTACATCAACATCGTGTGGTTGCGGTTCCATTGGGTCCCAAAAGAAAATAATAATATCAATTTTACCTTCGGCAATCATTGCGCCTAATTGTTGGTCTCCGCCAAGCGGACCTGATTTTAATTTTTTAATTTTAATTTTCTCATCTTTATCTTTTTTATGATTCAAAATTTTCTCAATCATTTTGCCCGTTGTGCCGGTACAAACAATTCTATGTTTCTCCAATGCTTTTTTATTCCAATCCGCCCATTCGGCCAGGTCTTTTTTTCTATTATCGTGTGCAACCAAAGCA
Source organism: Melioribacteraceae bacterium (assembly GCA_026987055.1). Classification (GTDB taxonomy): domain Bacteria; phylum Bacteroidota; class Ignavibacteria; order Ignavibacteriales; family Melioribacteraceae; genus JALSNL01. The sequence continues at coordinate 1,516 of JALSNL010000215.1, forward strand.
ATTGTTTTTTTCATTCTTTTTTCCTTAAATTTTAATAATTCAAATACATTTTAATAAATTTAAAAATTATAAAAAAGGCATCTGCTTGCAGATGCCTTTTGTTCTCTGGAAGGAGAAAAAGGAAGCTATGTCCCTTTTCATTATTTTAATAGTGTCATTTTTTTTGCAACAACTTTGTTGTTTGCTTCCAATTTATATATATACACACCTGTAGATAGTTTAGAAGCATCAAAATTTACTTGGTATGTTCCTGCTGCTTTTATACTATTAATCAGTGTAGCAACTTTTTGTCCAAGTATATTGAATACCGATAAATTAACCAATGTTCTTAAAGGTATTGTAAATTGAATATTAGTTGTCGGGTTAAAAGGGTTCGGATAATTTTGAGATAGTTGATACTCATTCACCGGAATTTTATTGTTAATTCTCTTAATACCTGTAGTAATATCCGCTAAATCATGATAAGCAATACCGTCGGCAGCAGGCCTTGGGTCTAAACTTTCACTTGCTGCTGTTCTTGAAATACTTGCTAATTGCGGATCGGCAATTATATTTTGATTTGCACTATTGTTTAAGTAAGCACTTTCCCATTCATGTTTACTTATGGAAGCAAAGTCACTTCCTTTGCCAAAGTTAAACCATATATTATTTTGAAATACTATCTCGCCATCTTCAAGTCTCTTTCTTGAATCTTGTCCGCTTTCCAAATCCTCTACATCTATTGCATAACCTTTGAAATCTCCGAATATTGAATTTTTATATAAGCCGCCCCAATTATCCCGTATCTTAAATAATTTGTCATTATCTTCATTTGTTGAATTCATACCCGATCCCAAGTATGTTGCATTATATATTTGTGGATATGCATAAGGTTCTCCATCTTCCGGATGTGTTCCTCCATCATGTTCGCCACATCTGTTCCCATAGTTTTCATCTTGAATAACAAACAAAAATTGCATTTTTCCTCGTAAACCTTCATCATGGTCAAATCCGTCATCTGCATTAAATGCCGAAATTAAATGTTTACAATTAACCGTTCCGCCAAACCATTCGTAACCGTCATCATTATTTTGAAATACTTCTATGTAGTCTATTGTTGTTCCTCTTCCAACTGCACCTAGTGTTAAACCGTTTATCTCATTACCGGCTCCAATATCTGTTCCTCCGTGACGTATTGATACGTAACGTAACACACCGGAATTATCATCATCATCGTTACCTCCGTATTTGGTTTTATCCGAAACCGGAAGTCCTTCTATGTTGCCAACTCCATCGGTTGTGTTTATTTTTGCTTTCCCTAAAATTATTACTCCACCCCAAAGATTGGTTGCCGGTAGTGCAATGTCGTTCGGGTCATTTACATCATCACTTTCTGCTGTAAATATTATTGGTTTTTCTGCAGTTCCTTCGGCATATATTTTTGCTCCTTGGGTAATTATCAACGCCGATGCACTTTCTCCTTGACCGGCTTTACCTTTAATAACAGTTCCCGCTTCAATATTCAGTACTGCTCCATCTTCTACAAAAACAAATCCATCTAATAAATATGTTTTATCTGCTGTCCAATAAACTTGATCACCCGCATTTATACTGGCATCTGTTATTGTTACTGTTTCGCTTGGTGTTTTATCTGCGGACAAATATCCGTAATGGTCTAATGCTGTCCAGCCTTTTGCCCAATTTGTTGAACCGAAAGCTCCTTTGTAATTTACATGTTCATAAAATTCATCATTTTCAGGATAATCCGCTAAATCATGATAAGCAATACCGTCGGCAGCAGGCCTTGGGTCTAAACTTTCACTTGCTGCTGTTCTTGAAATACTTGCTAATTGCGGATCGGCAATTATATTTTGATTTGCACTATTGTTT
>JALSNL010000216.1 GCA_026987055.1 Melioribacteraceae bacterium
TAAAACCCGCACTTGACCTCACTTAAAAGGAAATTGTCATAGATTTCAATTCTACAATAGTACGATTAAAACTAAAAAATCGTTTTAATGTTTTGCCGAATAAGTTTTATTTCAATTCTACAATAGTACGATTAAAACGAATGTACCTAACTTCAAATATATCTATTTTCATATATTTCAATTCTACAATAGGACGATTAAAACGATAAAATGTCCGCAATCAACCCTTGAAAAAAATTTATTTCAATTCTACAATAGTACGATTAAAACGGTCTTGCTGTTGCCGGTGGCGTAGTTGCTACAGTCATTTCAATTCTACAATAGTACGATTAAAACACAGACAAATTTAACTCATATCATAGTTAATTTAAAATTTCAATTCTACAATAGTACGATTAAAACTGCCCCAAAATAAGCCTTTTTCATGCTAATTTCAAAGCTTTTTTTATGTGTTTTTACGTCGACCTGTAATAGTGTAAAATCTCTAGGGGTACGACGATATATGCTGGTTTAACTAATTTATATGAATGAATCGGTTTCATTTCTTTCTACGCCCAATACTTGTCTGTTAGTATAATTTCCCGAATCGAATTGATAGATAATTACCGAATCTTTTTCTTTATTGATTTTATCTTTTATTCCTTTTTTAATTATCTCGAACTGTGCTTCCGTTACATCTCCTTCAAATACGGAATTTTGTATCCATAATAAATGTTGTCTAAGAAATTTTAAAAGTTTTACACCTCTTTTAGGTGCGGCGTCATATACAATTATTACATACATTTTTTTACCTTTTGTTGCACAGATTAGTAATCTGTGATACGTTTTTACCACCAGATTTTAAATGGCTTATATTCTTTTTCTCCAATAATATGTTTAATAAGCTTGTAACACTCCAATCTAATAAGATGTCTGTAACTAACAGACCTTTTAAGAGTTCTATGTTTAATTGTTGTTTTCAATTTTTCATCATATTCGCGTAAATATATTTTTCTGCCTTCTTCGGTTAACAGACAATGGTTAATTTTTTTATCGAAATGTTTTGCTTTAATTTGCTTTTTATTTAGCAGACTAAAAATAATTCTATCCGAAAGCAACGGTTTAAATATTTCTGCTAAATCCAAAGCTAAAGAAAATCTTCTTTCTCCCGGTTCGTGTAAAAAGCTAATTAATGGATTTAACTGCGTTTTATAAATTTCACTTAACACTGTTGTATAAACTAACGAATTACCAAATGATATTAGTGCATTTATTTCATTTGTCGGCGGACGTTTTTCTCTTTTCGAAAAGTTAATCGGTTCATCTATAATTAAATTCCAAGTAGTATAATATGTTGATCTTATGTTCCCTTCAATACCCATAAGTTCTTGAACATCAGTTGTTTCTTTTATTTGTTTCATAAGTTTATCAATCCTTGGAATAAATGGAGACATATCTTTATTGCGCGCGTTATAGTAAAGAAGATTTTTTCTAATGTTATTTGCCGAACCTTCTACAAATTTTTGAGCAATTAAAACTCGCAGATTATTGTTAGAATATGAGGCAACCTGTCGTACTAATAGTTTACCGGAAACAAAAGGTTCTCTCGGGTAAAAACTTCCGCTATAATAACCGTAGTAATTAAAAAGATGTAATGTAATCTGATTTTTGGCAAGAAAGTTCAGAAACTTTGTATTAAATCTAAGTTCACTAAAACAATAAATTGCTTCTATATCTTCTATTGGTAAAGGTTTGCGTGGAAGCTTTTTGGGCTCATACTCATCTGCAGATTTGTCGTTGGTTTCATCTTCAACTTCAATAATATCTTCCTCTGCTTCTACCGGTTCTTCTGCCTTACCGGGTTCAAAATATAGTGTATTTTGTCTACGAATTAACTTTCCGCTGCTGAAAATGTAATAGTTTCTTTTCATAATATTTCTTCCGGTTTTCGTTGCACAGATTAGTAATCTGTGTTACGATTTAAAGCAACTAGAATTATATGTAACATAAATCATAATACGAACATTTTTTACAATATGATTTATTAATAACATTCGGTGGTGTTTCTTTCTTTAATATATAATTAATTGAATTATTTATTTCCATTAGTTTTTTCTCATCTCCAGGATTTAGTTCAACTTCAACCGTTTGCCGGAGTTTCGGATAATCTATCTTACCTTTTACACCGTCAATCCCTTTTTCTTTTAATACCTTTATGTAATATTTTACTTGCCAGATATGTGTTTCTTCCATTTTATCGGATTTTTTAACTTCGTGTATCGTTTTGGTTTTCGCATCGTAATTATCAAGCACAATATTATCTATACGTATTTCGTGTTTTTTTCGTTGATATGTTGAATCGGATATAAATTTACCCATTGCCACAACATCGCTGTTGTGCTCCATATCTATTTTGTGAGTGAAAAGCCAAAGTTTTCTCTCACAAATAAAATAATATGCAATTTGAGTTCCTGTCATATTTAAAACGTAGCACAGATTAGTAATCTGTGTTAAAAAACCAGAAAATAGTACAGATAAATTTCTGTATTACAAAACCAAATAATTTTTATTGCAATACGTGTATTCCCAATCAAACCAGTTATTTACCAAACCGGCTTTTACCGGATTTTCCAAAACATATTTTATTGTAAAATAAAGTTCTTTCTCATTTCTAATCCACCTATCAAAACTTTCATCTTGCCAAAAAGAACCCTCGCGTTGTAAAAACAGGTTTGATTTTCTTGCGGATATTCGTTTAATAGATTGCATTATTTTACTTATACCTTTATTACCCGATAGTAATTCAAAAACCAGGTGGATATGATTAGGCATAATTGTATAACAAATTAAATTATAATCTTTGCCATCGGGATAGTGCAAAGTGTTTTTACAAACATCCGCTATATCTTTTTCTGCTAAATATTGCTTTCCGTATTCTCCACTGTCTAAAACCGAATCATATTTTTTGATAATTCGTTCGTATTTTGTGTTGTCTAAATTTTTCAAATCGGAATGAATTATTTTAAGTAATGTTTGCGGTATAGAATTCTTTAACCGGTATGTAATAAAATACATTCCGTCGTTAAAATATAAATGCGGTAAGTTGCGTTTGTGTAACATAATATTATTTGTTGCACAGATTAGTAATCTGTGCTATGTTGTTTAAATAAACGGATTATATTCGGGGAAATCATATTTTAGTATTCCCGTTTCTTCATCATATTCAGTTTTTACAATAAAAATATTACGGCACCATTTATTTATTAGTTTTTCTTGATGATTATCAAAATTATTTTCGTTATTAACTAACTGATAACTAAGTCGAATATCCTCGCGAAATCTAATTTCGTCGTATTTCCATTTTGGGAAATAAACATTTACAACAAATCTGTTTAAAATTACTTTTTTGAATTTAACATAAAGGTTTTTGTTATCTGAGTTCTTTTCGAAAAATTCATTTATGCTTTTTATCAGTTCTTCAAGTTTTGTTTTGGGGATAACGGAAATACTGGAAATTTCTCTGAATATTCTATGTGCTTCATCTTTTCTTTCCGCCATAAAACCCGAATCAAGTATATCAAGTGTTTTGTAAAAAGTTGTCAGATAACTTTCCGAAACTGCAAATATTTTAGGATTATAAAGTTTTTTAACAAGTTCTTTCTTTTCTAATTCGGATAATATCAAAGCCTCGGGCTCAAGTTTTTTTATTGTTTTAAAAAATTCATCAACCGTTTTTTTGTTTCGCCAATCTTTTGATTTTTTCTTGTATTTCCCGTTTTTATCCAACCATTTGTCTGTTTCTAAATCACTTTCAGTTTTTGAGAAGAGTTTTAATGAAATTTCAATAAGATCATTCGAATAAACATTGTTCCCACCCGATTCAATTCCATTTTCAAAAATCGTTACGAAAACATTAGGGCTCTCCAAATTACTCGGCGATTCGGTTTTATAACGTCTCAAGACTCGTCCCATTCTTTGAACTAAAGAATCGATCGGCACAAATTCCGTATATAAAATATCCGCATCCAAATCCAATGATGCTTCAACTACTTGTGTAGCAACAACAATTTTGGGTATATTTTCGTCCAAAGGTTTTGGATTTGAGAATTCTTTAACTATTAAATTTTCTTTTTCTTTTCTTTTTTCGTATGTTAATCTGGAATGTAATAGTTCAACAAACATCTTTTCACCAACGTTTTTCTTAATTTTATCAAACACATCAACAGCAAGTTTTACTGTATTAACAACTACCAAGACTCGCTGTCCATTGTTTTCATAAGATTTATCAATTATTTCGTCTATAATTTTATAATATTCAAATTCATTTTCATTGTTTTTAATTTTAATAAATTTCAGTTTATGTTTTTTTATGGATGAATAATCAACTTCTGTAGCTTTATCGTAATAGTCAATCAATTCGAAATCTTTTTCCCCGACTTCATCTTTAATTCTGTTCTTCAATTCTTCCCGAATAAAATCAGGCATTGTTGCAGTTATCAATAAAAATTTGCCACCCATTTTATAAATATCTTGTAGATATCTCACTATTATTGCTGCAGCTTTTGGATCATAAGCTTGCACTTCGTCAATTACCAAACGTGAGTAAGAAAAAGTTGCATAAATTTTTTCATAAGAAGGCGGACGCAAAGCATAAGGGAAAAACTGATCGCCAGTAGAAACCATAAACGGATAACTTAATTGTCTTGCAAGATAATAAGATTTTAAGTTTTCCGTTTCGTTTCCGTCTCCCAATAAATAAACATCGGCATCGGAATGAAGCAAGCCCACTCTTTCATCTTCATCATTAAATAATTGTTGTGAACGTTCGAATATTTGATTTACCGCGGAACGCAACGGCAATGTATAGAACGTTTTTTCACCTTTGGACCAGATGTAAGAAAATTCTGTTTTGCCGCTACCCGTTGGTGCAACTAAAATTACATTTTTTTCACTTAATTTTTTTTCTTCTATTAATTTTACCTGCCAAATCTTTTTTTCGTCATCCAAGTTAAATTTATCTTTTAGTTTGCTTTTAATTTTTTCGTATTCAATTCCTTTAAATTCAATCGGTTGTTCGTAATTATTCTCACTTTCACAGAAAGAAGCAAAATGATCGCATCGAATTAAAAATCCAGATAATTTTACCCAATCAACTAAGTTTACTTTTTCGAATGAAATACGCTTCGGTAACCAGTACAAACTGTAAGGCGGAATAGCATAGTCCTCGATTTGTGCACCGTTAATAATTTCCGTCAACATGGTTTTGTCGAATTTAATAAGTTCTGCATAACCATTAAAAAAATCTCTAAGTTCTTCTTTAAGATTTTTTTCAATTTCGGATTGCAAATTTTCATTAAGCAAATTTTCGATTTCGTCAATTGAATATCGAATTACTTCTTCAAAATTATTACGCCAATGATGATAAGCAACAGCAGACAAAACAAATTGCTTGTACTCTTTTGCATCTTCCGGATAAATTTGTTTAATCTTTTCTTCCAATTTTATTTTATCGATTAAGAATAGCGAGAAAATAGAATGGGGCAAATTTGTAGAAATTTCAAAAGGACAGTAATTTTTATTTCCTAAAGTTCTAATTTGAAAATAGGGTAAGGCTTTACCCAAGTCATGTAAAATAACAGCAATTTTTATGAGTTCGTATAATTTATTATCACCTATGAATGTTTTAATTTCATTTATGTTCCTTAAAATATCTTCGATATGTTGAAGAAGTGAAATACCGTTTTTATTATTTTCATTTGCACTTTTTGCCCAAATTTTTGCTTCAATGTTATCCATTTAATTCACCCAAGAAAATTGGAAAGTTAAGTTCTTTATCAATAAGTAGTTTTTGACCGATGATTAATCCGTCATTTAATTTTGTTCTTAAATAATCGAAGGTTCTTTTTCCATGTCTATTGAAATTACTTTCGTAACCTTCTATTTTACTGAAAGTCGGTAAATTATATAGCAACCCTTCAAAATAGCTATTATTCATTTGTTTCCAACCGTTTTCAAGAATGTAAAAAGTATCCGGAATCCAGAAAAAATGCTTAAAATTGCCACCGTGCCGTATGTATTCCAAATCTTTTTCTTCCAGAATTTTCGGCTTTTCTTCAAGAACAATCCAATCTTCCGCTCTACCTATATGTAAAACTTCAAGTCTGTTCACAGGGTTTTCCAAAGCATTTTTAATTTCATTAAGAATTTCAATGTTTTCGTGCCCCAAATAGAGCAATAAGCGAACATCATTCAATACGTCAATCCACATTTGTGATTGCCCGCCGGGATGTTCGATATGCCCATTATTTTCTCTATTTTGAATGTATCCGAATCTCCCAAGATGAGCTTTTTTGCTCAAATTTCTAAACCAAATCATCTCGGTAACTTTAGCATCAAATCTCCCAGCTAAAGAAATTTTTAATTTTCTAATTCCGTTTTTATACAAATCATCATTTTGATTAATAATACCAAGCACATTTATTAAAAAGCCGATTACGGTGGAGTACGGCGGTAATGGATAAGTGTGCCTTCTTTGATATGCAAACGGCAATCTGTAATGAGCATTCGGTTGATAAATTTTAATTCTCAGTAGATTCATTTTCTTGTCCGTTGTTGTTTAATCCTAATTCATTTAAGAATGTTTGCCAATCATTTGTTACTTTATCCGAATAAACATAAACCGGGATTCTTTCCGAGCCTTGAATAAAAACATTTCCGTCAATCCAACCGTTGGCAAGGCAGTCATTAATACCGATAACTTTGAATTTACCATCCTCTTTTTTTACATCGATATACGGATGAAAAATAGGCGATGGAATTTTTACTCCGCTTGCAATTATAAAAAGAGGAACGATAGTATTTGCTTCACCGCTTGATTGTGCGTAAAGGCCGTTTTTAATAGAATTTAAAATATCGGTTATTCTCTTCTTCTTTATTTCTTCGGTAACTTTAAAGGTTATTTTATAAGGTCCGCTCGAAGAGATTTCTTCAATATTAATTGTGCCGTTATCTGTTTTATATTCACGATTACCTTTCTTTTCCACTTCAAAAGACTTTACAGCACCCAACTCAAATGTAAGTATTTTATCTTCTTGGGTAAAAATTGGTTTCCTTGATAAAACAAAAGTATAGGTTTTTTCTTCACTATTTTCATCAAATTCTAATATTTCAAAAGAATTTGTAGATTTCTTTTGCTCCTTTTTTACCTTATCTTTATCATCCTTTTCTTTAAGTTTGGAGGTGTCGATTACTCCATCAATAAAGTTTAATTTGTAATTTTCGGATTTTTTTATTTTTGTTTTTTTCATTAAATCAGAATCGACTGTTAACTCATTTCCATTTATACGTATTTTACCGGTTTTCTCTCCATAAGAAATCTCATAGAAAATATTCCCTTCATTGTCTTTTTTTTGCTCAACATTTCCTAATTCTATTTTTTTAGGCGTAGCTATCTCAATATTCAATAAAGTCTTTCCTTCTCGCACAGTTTCATAAGGTTCATTCTTCATGATCCATATGTCTTCTCCAATTTTTTTACAATCTAAAGTAACACTAAATTTGAAAAGTGATGTATGTTCTTCTTTATTATATGGATTGGGGGTTACATTATTCCCTTGTTTAATTGCCCTATTGACTAAATCGTGATTTGCGTAAAAAGCTAAATCTTGTTCATAAGAATATATGGAAATAGCTTTTGTAATTCCGACAGGACTTTTTCGTGTAATAGAATTTTGCCCACTTATAGTATACATATACCCAAATGCATCTAATTCAGATTTAGTAAGGATATCATCTTCAGCAATATCAAACTGTACTACTTGTCCTTGTCCTGTTAATTTAGCTCCCTTCCAATCATTTGAATAAGCTTTTTGCAATGTTTCAAATAAATAGTGCCTAATTGCAGGTTTGCCAATATAAGATTTAATTTCACCGTTAACATTCATTTTTTTTATGGAAAGAATATTTCCACCGACTTTTTCGTCTCTGTTCAGAGCAGAGCCTTCAAATATCATTGTTAGTGTAATGTTTTTCATTTTTAACCTCTCTTTATTTAAATTTCATTTTTTGTTTCATTTCCTATAATTCCACTTAAAAAGGAAAAAATAAATACTTTGAACATTTCATCTGAATAAATCGGTTTGAATGCTTCAACGAGCTGATCAGGGAATTTTTTGTTTTGCGAAACAAATATTCTCAATATACCATAGTAAACACCATCTCTTTTGCCCGCGCGTGTTTGTTCAAGTAAGCGATATCCCATATTGCCAAAAGCATCACCCAATTCGTTTTTCAAACGATAGCCGAGTTTTGTTAGTTTATCAACCAAATCCGAAGCATTAATCCCTGCAACTGTTTTGTAGAGATTTTCGAATTCCCTCTGATCTTTTTTCATCTCGGCCGCGTATTCGAGTTTGCTTTGAAATTCTCTTTGAATTTTCATTAAGGTGTCAAAGAATTCTTTAAAATCCGGGAAATTCGGTTTGCCTTTTTTTAATTGCTCATCGAGCTCGTTTAATTTGTCATACATTTTTATCTCCTCTTAATTTTATCTTCAATTAACGAATACAATTTTAATATCTTGTTAGCCGTGTTTTTCAAATGGTTACGATTTTTTTGTAAGAATAAAGTATTGTTAATATAATTTTGTTCGCTTTTGTTTAATTGGTCTTTTATTGAAAGTCTCAAAAATTTCTGAGCAAGATCAATTAAGTCGGAATATTTTTCGTCAAGAATTTTATTGTAAATATTGTATTCTCCTAAGTCCGATAAAATTGATGCAATTTGTCTGTCCGTAATAATCTTTACAACATTATACGGCAATGTAAAATATTCAATGCTTTTATTCTTTTTAGTAATAATTTCTATGTTCATTCCACTCCATATTCCAAGAGAAGTTTGAATTTTATTTGCATATTCTATGACCGTAGTTGCAAGAATTTCTCGTTTTGTACGATTCTCGATTTTACTATTAGCGCCAAAGGATTCTTTCACGAATTTGTTGAGTTCGTACATTACTTTAAACGAAGGGGCGTTGATAAAAATTTCGGAAAAATCTGATAACGTTGTTAAGCCGAGATGGTGGTGAATTAAAATAATGGAACAGACGGGACAAACGTAAGTTGAAGTGTTAAAGTTCCAAAATCCGTTTGGGAATAAGGATTGAGCTCCACCTAGCTGTTTATCAAATTTATTAGAGAATTCATTAATTCCATAATAGAAAGTGTCAAAATCATTATTTCTCTCACTCCAAACCTTATTCAACGTTTTTAGTCTTTCTTTTGAAAAACCTAAATTACTTGAACAAATAGAACAATTTTTTTTCGTTTTTTTTATTCTCTTAATTGATTTCAAATAAAGATGAAAGTTATTTTTGTCTTGTATCCGAGATGAATTTATAAAATTTGGATACAGATTTGATTTACCTACGATTGAAACTTTTAATGTTTTCTCTTGTCCGAAAAAGCGACGATTAACATCAATAAAATCAAAATACCGTTCGGGTAACTCTGCTGTATTTCCACTAAAACTTATCTTATTTATTCCTTCTAAAACATCCAATAATTTTAATCCAACTACTCCGGCGTTATATAACCAATTAGATGGAAAAAGTATTATTTTATTATTTTCTTTAATCATTTCACCACCTCCAACATTCCAAAACCTTGAGAACGATGAACACCAATGCCAACATCATAAACCATTTGTAAAATTTCTTCATCGGCTTTTAATTTAAAAAGACCTTTATTCGTCGGCATCTTCTGATAATGATAAATAGGAAGTTTTCTCATTTGAATCGGCTCAAATTCAACATTAGTTACTTCTGTTATATTTAAAAATTCTTTCGCACATTCTTTGATTGAGAATATTAAGCCTTCGTAAAATCCTTCTTCTTCGGGCCAAAGAAATTTGTTTGAATCTCCCTTATTATTTACAAGAAATGGAGAAAGAGTTTTAAATATTTTTTCGGTTCCGTATATTTTATAAGGTGGATGAAGTGTTACATTTTTCAATTTTAGAACATTATCGAATAATCGATATTCATCTATATTATGAAAACTGTTGTAAATATAGGTTATCAATTCATGATTGTTCGAAGAGAAATTTAATTTGACTTTTGTACCTACTTTTAACAAATTTCCTTCATCTCCATATAATTCTGGGAAGTAAACACCAAATGTAAATGGCTTTAGTTTATGTTGATTATAAAAAGTATTGAATAAGTTTTTATTTGCCAATTCAAATGATGCTTTTATAAGGGATATAAATCCTCTAAGATAATCTCTTGGTAATTTATCTCCACTCATTTCATAATTAATAGTTAATCTCATCTTTTCACCTCAAAAATTTTTCTTATTTCTTAATAGTTAAAGCAATTAATATTTAATATATTTTTCTCAATCTTCTGCTCTTCAAATATTCCAATCATAAAATTTTGTATAAACTCTTTAACAAGTGGGGAAGAAATCACTAAGCTGGCTTTCGGCTCAAGTAGCTTAATTATTTGGCTTTCAATGCTAAACTTCTCAAATCTTAATGCAAAGGAAAAAAGTTTATATGTTTTACCTGTTTGTTTATAGCCTTTTGAGTGCAAAAATTCTGCAAATTCTTTTGAACCGAACCGGAGTAATTTATAAACTGCAGCTGCTAAAGGATAATAATAATTAGGTGTTATTCGATTTGTATTTACCACAGATT
>JALSNL010000217.1 GCA_026987055.1 Melioribacteraceae bacterium
GTAAATTTTGTGTTGTATTTAATTTTTTTATAAAATTATTCCCGGCGCAAGAATATATTTAAATACAACTAGCGAGATAATAAATATTAAGTATAAACCAAAAGAATATTCCCCAATATTGTTGACTTTTGATATTTTCAAATTTGTAATTCGTTTAGCATTTTTCCATGGAAAAATAAAAATCATTCCGCTTGTTATAGGATAAATTATACTTACAATTGCTATTACAGGCAAATATAATATTGTAACAATTATTGCTCCGGCAATCCAAGGTATAATAATAATTCCAAATGCAAAATTCTCTCTTAATTTAGCGTCAGATATACATTCTTTCTTGTTGCAAAATTCTAAAAAGGGAAGTGTCAATTTATATGCTATATAAAATAATATGGCAGTTCCAATAACAGCAATGATTATTTGTAGTATTAAAGGAGTATTCGTAAGAAAAAATACTTTACCTATATCTCCTTTTTGAAATATTGGGCCGGTCATTAAATATCCGAAAAAATTAGATAAACCGAGAACTGATAACCATAATAAAAATAGTTTAAAAAGTGATTGCTTTTGTATCTTTATAAATATTAAACCAATCAAAATTCCTTGTATTAGACTCAATACCGGTCCTGCTAAAGAGATTGTTATTTTTTGGGATATTCGCAGATTATCGATGTTTAGATATTCCACATAATTGTGGTGTAGAATAGGCTCGCCTCCGTTTATTAAGCCTATAATAGCGTGTCCAAACTCATGAATTATTGTTGTTAATAAAAATGCAATAACATATAAAATTGTTGAATTGAGTATTATCTTTTGTTTTTCTTTCATTAAATTCCATTACTTAAATAATATGTTTAATCTTAATTGTATAATAACCTCATCAACGAATTATGTTCCCGGAAGGTAGATAAAATTATTGTGCCTAAGTATTAATAAACATGTAAAAAAATTTAATTAAAATTTAATTTTGCATTGTTACCTAAAGTTAAAGAGTATTGTAGCTTGAAAGCAACAATGCAAAATTCTTGTTGTCTTTATTTTTTAATTAGTAATTAAACTTCAACCATTTAACAACTTCGCCCCAGCTTGGTTTTTTGCCGGTACGTAAAATTCCCACTTGAAATATTTTGCCTGCCAAAGGGAATAGAAAATAAATTACCGCAATATTTACAATTATAGAAAGAATAATTTGCCAATTAGGAACATCAATAACGGTCATTCTAGCAGGCATTACAATTATTGATGCAAAAGGAAACATCGAAGCTATTGCCGCTATAGGATTTGCGGGATTTTTACCCATCGAAAGTGCAATAAAAAACGGAATAATAATTAACATCATTATAGGCCACATTCCGGATTGTGCTTCTTGTGCGGTTTCAAATATTGAACCTAATGCAACAAACAAGGCAATAAAAGTAACCAGACCTAAAAAGAAATTAACCAAGTAGTAAATTAATTGTCCCGCAGTAACACTTATAGAAAGATTTTCGGGCAAAGAAAACCAAGCGGTAAAAGAAACAAGCACCAAAGGAACCAACCAAACTACCATTTGTCCAACTCCGGTTATTGCCGCACCAAGTATTTTACCGGTCATAAATTCCTTGCTGCTTACGGACGATAAAAGAACTTCTACAACCTTGCCCGATTTTTCTTCCATAACCGTTTGCATTGCCATTTGTCCCATCATTATAAGACTAAGGTAAAGTAAAAAGGTAAAAACGTAAGCAAGAACCATATTACCGTAACCTTCTTCTTCAATCTTTTTGTTTTTTGTTACTTTTAATTGTGCAAAATCAATACCTTTTCTTGCAAATTCCAAATCATCTTTTGAAAGGTTTTTCCCTTTGAAATAATTACTAACCAGAACTTTATTTATTTGTTTGCCAAGCTTTTGCGTTACGGTAATGTTCTTAGGTGTTTTTGCATAGTATTCAATTTTTTTATCTTTAAGTGCGGTATTTGGAATAAAAACAATACCCGTTGTTTTTTCTTTAACCAAATCGGTTCTTTTTTTATCAATATATTCTTTTAATGATTCTTTTGACATTGTACTGAAGCTTACTTTATAATATCCGCTTTTAATAAAAGGTAATTGCGAAAATTCACTTTCCAAGTCGTTGGTTAATTGAGGAGATTCCGTTATAATTTCCACCTTTGTATTGCTGTCTCCTTCATAAGACATTATTAATGTTTGAAAGCCTATAAAAATAAACATTATAGCCGGTAGTGATAACGTCATTATTAAAAACTTTTTAGAGAAAAGTTTTTCTCTTAGTTCACGTTTTAATATTCCCATTATTCTGTAATTAAACATTGTGCACCTCCTTTTCCAAAGTATCTTCCTCTTTTCCGGCAAGTTCAATAAAGATTTCTTGTAACGAAATATCATTTGCGTTAAAGTTTTTTACTTCTATGTTATGCTCAACAAGTAATTTTAGCAATGTTTGAATGTGGGAAGGTTCTTTAACTTTAATTCCAACCGTATTGCCGTAGTCGGATATTTTTTCAATAATAGGATTTGATTTTAAAAATGAAATATCTCCGCTATAAGTAAGACTGACATTTTGCCGTGCATATTTTTCTTTAATTTCTTTAAGCGAATCATTTAGAATAATTTTTCCGTGGTCAATCATAGCAATATGATCGCACATTTTTTCGGCAAAATCCATTAAGTGTGTGGAAAGTATTATTACTTTTCCTTCTTGTTTTTTTTCAAGAATAATTTCTTTTAACAGATTTGTATTAATCGGGTCCAAACCGGAAAACGGTTCGTCTAATATTATAAATTCCGGATTGTGTAAAATAGTTGCAATAAATTGAACTTTTTGCTGATTACCTTTGGAAAGGTCTTCAATTTTGGAATCTTTTCTATTTAGTAAATCGAATCTTTCCAAATATTGCAAAGCTTTTTGTTGAACTTCTTTTCCGGTAACTCCTTTAATTTCGGAAAAGAATAAAAGCGTTTCCAGCACTTTCATTTTTTTATAAAGTCCGCGTTCTTCGGGCAAATAGCCGACTTTATTTTTAAAATCTTGCCCTACTTTTGTACCGCGTAAAATTACTTCGCCGCTATCGGGCAAGTAAATACTCATCATCATTCTAATTGTGGTTGTTTTTCCGGCTCCGTTTCTTCCTATAAGTCCGAATACGGAACCTTCCGGCACAACAAAAGAAGCATTATCAACCGCTTTTATTCCTGCGAATGCTTTGGTTAGGTTTTTTACTTCAAGTGCGTTCATGTTTATTCCTTGTTAAAAAAAAGATTATTATAAAATTACAACATTATGACGTTTTATTAATATAAATAGTTCAATTATTAAATACAAAACAACGCAATTCAATAAAAAATTAAATTTGGTAACG
>JALSNL010000218.1 GCA_026987055.1 Melioribacteraceae bacterium
TGTACAAAGGTTAGATTTTACGGAAAATGTTAAAATTAGTGATTCTACAAAAATTGAGTCGGTAGTTATACACCAAGGAAGAATCAATCTTAATATTAACAATAATATGGATGTAGCATTATCAGCAAATGTTAAATTCGATAATTTATTTGATGCAAATGGTAATCCTTACGTTTTAGATTTATCATTAGGAAGAAACGAACATAACAAAGCAATTGATATTCCGTCTTTACAAGGATGGAAAATTTCAACATTGACACCGGGTGTTCCTACAAACGAATTGTCTTATTCAATTTCAGTAGTTACCGATTCCACCGGCGAGATTTCTACAATAACAAAAAATGACAGTATTTCATTTAACTTGGATTTTGAAGAGCTTGTTTTTGAATCCTTTACCGGTTTAATTACACCAACAAAAGTTAATCTGGATAATAGTGGTTTCAAAATAAACTACGGTGATATTTCGGATAAAATAAAATTTAGCCAAATTAATTTTGGTGCTGCGGATTTGTATTTGGATATAAATTCTTCGGCTAATTTCAATATTTTAATTAACGGTAATGTTTTTGCTTCAAATGGTACAACTACCAACACACTTACGCTGCAAGATATTTACATTCCTTCCGAAGAGCCTACTAAAATTGATTTGAGTAGCTTAATTAACGGCTTCTCAAGCGATTTACCGGATAGTTTCGCAGTTAGAGGAACAACGTTATTAAATCCTGAATATCAACTTGGCAGTGTATCTATGAATGATTCTGTCTATGGTAATATTCATTTCGATATACCTTTATATTTGGGTATTGCCGCCGGAGTTATTAAAGATACACTTGAACTCAATTTGGATAATGTAAATAAAGATGATATTGATAATGTAAATTACGCCGAAGTAACCTTTGAAATAACAAACTCAATTCCAATAGGTTTAACGTTTGTCGGTTACGTTGTAGATGATAATTTCATTAAAGAATTACGGTTACCTCCTACTTATAATGAAATGGATAGTATAAGAATTCCAAAACCTACGGTAAGTGAGAACGGAGACATTATTGAACCCGGAAAATTAACACAGACATTAATGTTAAAAGGGGATGATGTTCAAAAATTCCTTAATAATTCCAAAATGATAATTGAAGTAAGATTTGAAACTGCCGGAGCCAATAATTTACCGGTTAAGTTTAGAACATCAAATAAAATTAGTTTTACCGTAAAAGGCAGTGCAAGTTACCGTGCCGAGCTTGATGGAAATGGAGGTACAAAATGAAATATTTAATTAGAATAGCTTTGATAACAGTAGTTACTTATATAACTTCATTCGGTCAAGGAATTGGTTCTAACGGAGCTTTAAATGCAAAAAATATAGCTTTAGGTAAAACTAATGTGGTTTCTGCCAGAGGCGTTTTTGCTCTTGGTGTTAATCCTGCAAATTTAGTTGTTAAGCAAGATCATAGTGTTGAACTGGCTACGGTATTGCCTTTGCCGACTTTGAATGTTACAATTGGAAATGATTTCTTTTCGTTAAACGACTATAAATATTTCTTTACCGGTGTTACAAATGATAACGGACAAAAAGTAGGAAGATATTTAACTGAAAGTGACAAAACACGTTTCTTAAAATTATTTGACCAGGGAACTTTAATAAACACAACTGTGGGAACGACCATACTTTCCGCTTCAATTTATCCCGGTAAAAAATTAGGTGCGTTCGGTATTTCCATTAATGATTGGACAAGTGTAAATCTGAATTTTCCTAAAGGAATATTAGAGTTGCTTTTGTATGGGAATAAAAAAGGACAAGTTTTTAGTCTGGATGATTTGGATGTGAAAGCATGGTATTTGCGCAACTATTCATTATCCTATTCCAAAGATTTATCCAAATTATTTCCCGATGCATTTAAGTTTTTTTCCGTTGGCTTAACTGTTAAAATGGTACATGGTCTTTTTTATTCAGGTGTGGATTATATTCATACTTCTATTGAAACAAAAGAGAACAGCAATATTGCAATTCAAGGTGATTCCCGTATGCTTTTGGCTGCTTCGCCAAGTTTTGGAATTAAATATGATTTTGAAGATGAAAATGTAGAAAAAGAACAGCAAATAGGATTTTTTAATGAACCTGCCGGTACCGGTTACGGAGCTGATTTAGGAATTTATGCTGAAATAAATAAGGTTTGGTCTTTTGCAATTTCTTTAACGGATTTAGGAAGTATAAAATGGAACAAAGGTGTAGTTGCATATTCTTCCAAAGGTTCTTATACAATAGAAAATGTTACAGATGAAGGTTTGCTTGATTCATTACAAGAATCGTTAAAAGGGGAAGGAGCCTTTGCCGAACCTTTTACTACCAGCTTGGCTACTGCTATGAAATTAGGAGTAGGATTTAAACTTGATAAATTATTAAAAGGTAAATTCCCCGGACAAATGATGTTTGAATTTAATTATCATCAAGGGTTTAATGATATGCCGGGCAATACTAAAAAAGAAAGATTTTCACTTGGTATGCAATGGGCACCTTTAAGTTGGTTTAATTTACGAAGCGGTGTTTCGGTTGGAGGCTACGATAAATTTAACTGGGCAATTGGTTTTGGCTTTGATACCGGAATATTGGATTTGGATTTTGCAGCATCTTATTTTCAAGCTCTGTTAGACGGAAACAATGCAAAAAGACTTGGCGTGGCAATGAGCAGTCGCTGGAAATTTTAGAAGAATTTCAATTTAATATATTCTTTTTATTTCAATATTATTTCTTTTAAGTATTAAGATAGTTTATTTCTTTAATCTTATTAAATTAAAAATACCGGCAATAAGAAAAACCAAATTTGCAATCCATGCCGTAAGTATTGGGTTCATAATTCCGTTTTTCCCAAAAGCCTGACTAATCTTCATAAAGATTAAATAAATAAAAACAAGAAGAACATTAATGCCAAAGTGAACAGCTAAACCGCCTTTACGTTTATTAGCGGAAATTGTTAGTCCGAAAAGAACAACAACAAAGCTGGCAAATGCAAAAGCTATTCTCGATTGATATTCAATTTCAATTCTAGTCGGGTCGTTTCCGGTTTCCAATTGGTTTTTTGCGTATTCCTTTAATTCGGGTAAAGTCATTTCATCCGGTTTTCTTTGTTTTTTAATTACATCTTCCGGTTTGAAACTTAAATCACTAATCAATAACTTGGTAAATTTTTTCACGGAATCTTTTCCGTTAAAAAAGAATCTTTCAACTCCTTGCTGTGCAATCCAACTTTGGGATGTAGAATCGTAAACCATTTTTTTTGCATCAATGCGGTGTATCATTTCCGTTAAATTAGTAGGATTAAATTCTTGAATACTTACTCTGTTAGCACGATTATCATT
>JALSNL010000219.1 GCA_026987055.1 Melioribacteraceae bacterium
TAATTAAATCCGCATCTTGATTTTTTGCGTTGTCAATACCTTCAAAAGAAAGTCCGTATCCGTCTGTTAATCTGTTTGGTATAAAAACAAAAACATTTGCACCTAATTCTTTAAGAAACATATACAAAAGTGCAGAAGAACATGTACCATCAACATCGTAATCGCCATAAACACAAATTTTTTCATTATTTGTAATTGCATCAATTACTCTTGTTGCGGCTTTTTCCATATCATCCATAAGATACGGATCATGAATTTCCTCAATATCCGGTCTAAAATATTTTTTAGCCTCAAAGAAATTTGTAACACCACGCTGGATTAATAATTCAGCAAGAATAGCAGAAACGTTTAAACTATCGGCAAGAGCTAAAACACTACTTTTATCAGCAGGTTCTTTAAATGTCCATTTTTTTTTAAGCATTTTCTTCTTATATGAGAAGAAAAATTGATAAAACAAACCTATAAGCCGAATTCTGTAATCCTGAAAAACAGGACGGCAATTATTTATCTAGGCTCTCAATTACTTGAAAGCTCAAGCGGTTTACCCGAAAGTAAAGGACGGACAATCCTCTCACTTACATATAGTAAGTGAAACTTTCTACATAACCTTGCACCAAGTGGGGTTTACCTTGATTCCGGGGAAACCGGAACTCCCATACGGGACCATCGGTATCTCTACCGATGCGGTAGGCTCTTACCCTGCCTTTTCACCCTTATCCCGAAAAATCGGGACGGTATTTTTTCTGTGGCACTTTCCGTAACCAATGGTTTGCACCATTAGTCCCCGGGCGTTACCCGGCACTCTGTCCTATGGTGTTCGGACTTTCCTCTACTCAAGCTGTAACAGCTTGCTTAGCAATTGCCCAGTTTGAATCATCAATGTTTCTTCTACTTTTTTAGTTAATTTTTTCATTTTCAAATCGCAGACAATATACTAAATTTTTGGAATTATTTTTACAAAAATTTTCTAACAAAAGTGCTTCTTATAAAAATGCATTTGCGGAAGAAACTATCTTGAATTTTTTTTTATTTGAAACGCCCAGTATTAAAACAATTTACTTGTTAAGTAAAGTTTAATTTTATATGTTTTAATCGGAAAAATTATTCTTCTTATTTAGTTTTAATCTAAATAACACTTTTTAATAAATTTAGGAAAGTTATAGATATGTCAGAATTTGATAAAAGCAATTTAGTAACATTAGATGTACGCCCAACAATACAAGCAGGCAATGATCCGTTTAATGAAATAATGGCTACTATTAAAACATTAAATGATAACCAAACTTTGGAAATTATAAACATTTTTGAACCGATTCCATTGATAAATAAGCTGAAATCAATGGGTTACAAATCAATAACAGAAAGACCCGAAGATGGCACCATTCATACATTTTTCAGAAAAGACGGAAATGATAATAACAAAGAGCAAACACCGGAAGTAACGGAAACAGATGAAGAAACATTTGAAAACAAAAAAAACTCTTTTGGAGATAAGCTAAAAAAAATTGATGTTCGTCATTTGGAAATGCCCGAACCTATGGTTACCATATTACAAGAAATTGAACTTTTAGAAGATGGCGCTGCTCTATTTGTTGAACATAAAAAATTACCGCAATATCTTTTACCTGAATTACAAAAAAGAAACTTTACTGTTCTTTATCATAAAATTGATGAATTTAACATTCATTTATTAATTTTTAGGAAATAATGATAAATGAATAATCTACAAACTGATAATGCTCCGTCAATTTCAGTTGTTAAACCCCATTTTATTTTTGCAGGAATATCTTTTTTTATTTTAGCAATTATGATTGTTTTAGCTAATTCCAATTTGCTGCATCCGTACTTTGACGAAAAAATAATAGCCATAACTCATATTGCTGTTTTAGGCTGGGGAACAATGATAATTATAGGAGCTTTATATCAACTTATACCTATTGTTTTTGAGGTTGCGCTTTTCAGTGAACTTCTTGCTAAAATAAATTTTTGGGTCTTTGCAGTTAGCATTGCTGCATTAAGTTATTCTTTTTGGGTAAACGCATTTTCTACTCTTTTAATTTATGCATCTATTATGCTGTTGATTTCTTTATTAATGTTTATTGGTAATGTTTTATTAACACATAGAAAATCCAAAAAGAAAACCATTCAGGCAAAGTTTATAATAACATCTATATATTGGTTATTGGGTACTGTAATAATGGGAACTCTTATTGCATTTAATTTTAGGTTTAACTTTTTCCCCGAAGCTCATTTGCATTACTTAAAAATTCATGCTCACTTAGGTTTAGTTGGATGGTTTTTATTGCTTATAGTTGGAATTGCTTCTACATTAATTCCCATGTTTTTTATTGCACATAATCTTAATGAAAACAAACTTAAGTATTCTTATTATTTAATAAATGCAGGACTTGTGGGCTTAATGTTAGATTGGTTTCTTTATAATCAAAATAAACTTGTTTGGGTTAATTGGCTATTTATTTCGTCCGGAATTATTTTGTTTTTTTCTTATTCATTCGATTCTTATAAACAACGTTTGCGAAAGGTTCTTGATGTTGGAATGAAGCAAACCGTAATTTCCGTTTTGGCTATTTTAATTCCTATTATTATAAGTGTTATAATTTTAGCAAAATTTCAATTAAGTGATGCTTTTCTTTTAAGAGTAACAACCTTTTACGGATTTTCAATAATTTTTGGTTTTATTACATCACTTATATTAGGTCAAACTTATAAAACACTGCCATTTATAATTTGGCTTGAAAAATATAAACCGCATGTAGGTAAAGCAAAAATACCAATGCCTAAAGATTTATATTCCGAAAGGATAGCTGAATTTCAATTATATTTCTATCTGGCATCCGTTACGGTATTAAGCCTTGCACTATTTTTTAATTCTAATTTATTAATAACAATTGGCAGTTATCTTTTTTTAATAACAGCTAGTCTGTATAATTATAATTTATTTAAAATTGTATTACACAAAACAAATATAAAGGCTTTATAATGGAAAACATTGAAGAAGTAAAAAAACATATATTAGAAATTCTAAAAGAAGTAATGGATCCCGAAGTCGAATTAAATATTGTAGATTTGGGCTTAATTTACAATTTGGATTATGACGGAGAAAATAGAGTAAATATTATAATGACGCTTTCTACTCCTGCTTGTCCGCTTGGCGATGCGATAATTTTAAATGTTAAAGAAAGCATTAAGAAACACTATCCGGATTTTGAGGTTAATGTAAATTTAGTTTTCGATCCGCCATGGACACCAAACTTAATATCGGAAGAAGGGAAAGCAAAGTTAGGAATGTAAAACAAAGTTAGTTTAGCATATAAAATAATTCGACCG
>JALSNL010000220.1 GCA_026987055.1 Melioribacteraceae bacterium
ATAGAAATATATTCCGCTTGTTAAATTACTAGCATCAAAATTTACTTTATATGTTCCTGCTGATTGTTTATTATTTACTAATGTTGCTATTTCACTACCAAGAATATTATAAATTTTTAATGTTACAAATTCAGAATTTGGAATTTGATAACTAATTACGGTAGTAGGATTAAAAGGATTCGGATAGTTTTGATTTAATGAATAATCATTAGCAACTTTATTATTATCTTTGGTTATTCCTGTAACAGCTACTTCTCTTCCGGTTTTATAATCAGCTAAAAATAGATGTTCTTCATCATTTGAATTTAACGAAACTATTTTACCTAACGCAACACTTCCTGAATCTTCCATTTTATTACGGTTATGAATTCTATATCTCAGTCCCCAATAAAATTTTGAAGTATCCGGAACTAAATTCCAAAATCCATCATGAGCAATATCTCCAAGACTTAATTGAACTTCCAGTTCCAAACTATCAGGCAAATGTCTATGTCTTAAAGCTCTACCAATTCTCTTTTCAACTTTTGCAACAAATGAATCGGGTACTGCAGCAAATGCAAGGGAATCACCTAATGGTCTAAAATTCCTCATCCAATTTGCAAAATCCATTCCTACTTCCTCCATTCGGTAACCTTCCCCACTAACTACTACTCTTGTAACATTATGGGTAAATCTATTCATAAGAAGGAATTGCCATTCATTGGCTCTACCGCTGGAATCTGTTTGCCAGGTGGTTACATAAAATAGTTTTAAGTTGTTAAATAACACACCTTTTTTAAGACTATCAATAATTGCTTTAGCTCTTGTAAAATTAGGTCTTACCATTTTCTTTAGTAATAAAGTTATTCCTGAAACATCAGAACCATCTACAACAATTGAATCACCTTTCCCCAGCACATCACCTTTACCCGGGTCTATTCTTCCGTCACCGTTTACATCTTTAGCTGCCAGTGGATAATAAGTCCCGTTAGGAACATGCTCAATAGTATAACTTCCGTCACTACCGGTAATATTTGCAAATAGTAATTCCGGTCTTTGTCCGCTAAATTTATTTTTTAGTAATGCAACTATTGTATTAGCAGGATTAATAGATTCGTCTTCAAATGAGACACTTCCACTAACAGTGTATCCGGAAAATACAGTATCGGTTGTAAATTGAATGATGAAAGGGGAATCTAATTTAGAACCATCCGCAGCAAGTGCATCTGTAAATAGAATGAAATAGGATTTGTTTTCTTCTAGGGTCGGCGTAAAATAAACAGTACGAAAATCTTCACTCAGCCACATGTCTGTTTCCGGGCTAATGTTGGTTAAAAAAGTTTCTCCAAAAACTACTCCCATATTTGTGTCAAGTGCAGCACTAAAAGTTACACTTAATGTGTCATTTAGGCCAACTCCTGTAGCACCATCAGCCGGATTTGATGATACAAAGCTTATCTGAGCTTGAAGGGAAAGTGTTAAAAGTAAAAAAAGTAACGCTAGTTTTTTCATGACATCTCCAATGTTTGCTTTAAAAAATCATTTTTGTAATTGTATTATCGAAAAAAATACTAATTGTTAAATGTGATTTAAATCAACAATTGTTCCAAATTTGAAGGATAGAAGATTTATTCTAAATTTTAGTATAAAATGATAAGATGTAGGTATTTAATTGATTTGCAATAAATTTAATTATGAATTTTTATGGGAAGAGTTTCTTTTCTTTGCATAATTAACTTAGCGTGTTCACTCATGTTTAATAAATTAAAATTGGAAGTGAATTTTTCCATAACAATATCGAAAAGTTCCGTTTTATAAGCTGTTGATAGGTCCATTCCCGGGAAGAAATCAAGCTCCGGAACCAAATCACCGCCAATTAAATCAAGAGGATGAAGGAGAAAACTCGGTTCGGTATTTGTAATTTTACACATTGTTATTGCTGTTTGTAAATACGCTTTCATTAAACTTACCGAAGCACCGGCAAGGTAATGTAAATAACTGAAATGAAACGGTAACTTAAAAACAGGTATTGTACTTACCGGAATTTCGAGCAATTGTTCATTATTATCCAACTTCCACAAGAAAGGTTTTATACTTTTTAATCCTTCGGAAAATGAACCGAACAATCCTTCTCTTGTTTTCATTTCTTCTTTTGTTAGGTCCGATTGTCTGAAATAATACCAACGAGCTAAAGGACCAATCCACGTTGGCAGTGTAGAGGCATCGTATAAATAATTTTTTTCTTTTAGAACTTCAAAAAGAGTTTTACTTCTTGTAAAACCCGGACCTCTAAAACCTTGGGGCAACAAACCGGTAACTTTTTCAATTGCTTCTTCCGTTCTATTTAATTCATCTAATATTTCTTCTTTGGAATAAGAATTAAACATTGCTTCATGATTGTAAGAATGGTTTCCAACTTCATGTCCGCTATTTGTAATTTCTTTCATTACATCTAAGTTCTTAGGGTCATCCGCATCTTTGCCTACAATAAAAAAAGTTATTTTCAGTTTATATTTATCAAGCATTTCCAAAACATGAGGTAAAAATTTATTTAAGTAAGAAGGATATTTTTCCCAACCTTTATCACCGTGCACTTGCATGTAAGCCCATTGATTATCAAGGTCTAAAGATATGCTTGAGTTCATTTTGGATTTATTATTCATATTTATATTTCATACCACAATTTAAACTTTACTAAAATTAATATTCGTAAATATAATGAAGAAATGTAGTTTGTAAAGATTCTATTATCTTTAGGTTGAGAAAGTTTATAAAAAGTGTAGTGTTAAAATTAAATAATAAAAAGCCCGACTTTTAAAAAAGCCGGGCTTTTATCTTTTTACATTTAATTTATATTTCTTGCTGATGTGTACCATTCACTTGAATCTTCCAAAAGTGAATTTACTCTATCTACCAATTTATGCGGATCGGTTAGAAATCCTTCCAACAATAAGGATGATTCGTAAAGTTGTTCAACCGCTGTTTTTATATACGGATCATTATCATTTGCTTTGAATATTTTTAATAGATTTCTAATCAGTTTATGATTTTTATTTACTTCCATTATTTTGGTGGGAACCGTTTGTGTTTTACCGGTTATGTTCATTATTTTTTGCATTGTAGATGAAATTCCATCTTCCGGTGTAACCAACACAATCGGACTTCCGCTTAATCTTTTGGATTCTTTTACTTCCTTTACTTTATCTCCCAGAATATCTTTCATCTTTTTAAGTAAACTTGAAAAATGTTTTTTATCTTCTTTGGATAATTCTTCAATATCTTCTTTTGTATCATCATCAACGCTCTTCATCTTATTCAATTTTTTTACATCTGCTTGTTCAACGGATTTAATATCGTAATCTTTATATTTTCTTAAAGCTTCCATTACAAATTCGTCCATCGGATCATAAAGATAAAGAACTTCCAAACCTTTGCTTTTAAATATTTCGAGATGCGGATCAAGAGCAACTGCTTCCCTACTGCTACCGAAAACATAATAGATTTCTTTTTGAGATTTCTTCATCCTCTCTATATATTGATCAAGTGAAATCATATCGTTTTCATCTTTAGATTCCGATGAATTAAAACGTAAAAGTTTACTAAACTTTTCTTGATTGGCATAATCCATATATCCCAACTTAAAAACTTTACCGTGTTCTTTCCAAAATTGTTTGTATTTATCTTCTTCTTTTTCCGCCATTGTTGTTAGATGAGAAAGAACTTGTGAAGTAACGCTTGTAGATATTTTTGTAAAAATTATATTTTCTTGCAGAGTTTCCCTCGAAATATTTAATGGTAAATCTTCAGAATCCACAACACCTTTTACAAAACTTAAATATTCCGGCAGCAAATCTTTATTTTGATGTTGAATTAAAACCTTACGTACATACAAATCCAAACCGTAATCTTCTCTATTATAACCAAACATATCCATACTTCGTTTTGGAATAAATAACAGACTTGTAAATTGTATAGGCGCATCAACGCTTCTATGAATTACTGTCAGCGGTTCTTCTTGATCGTAGGTTAAGAATTTATAAAACTCGGTGTATTGTTCAGGTTTAATATTGGATTTCGGTTCACGCCAAATTGCTGCTTGTGTATTTACTTGTTCTCCTTCCACTTTAATAGGAAAACTTATAAAGCTTGAATGCTTTTTAACTATTGATTCCAATCGGTATTTTTCCAAAAATTCATCTATATCATCTTTAAGATGAACTTCAATTGTTGTTCCTCTTTTAATTTTTTCTTCAAGCGGTGTAATTGTATAGCTTCCCAAACCGTCGGATTCCCATTGCATAGCCGGTTCATCTTTTCTAAATGATTTTGTTTTAATTACAACTTTTTTGGCAACCATAAATACGGAATAAAATCCAATTCCAAAACGACCGATAATATTACTTGCATCTTCTTTACTTTCCGCCATTATTTTAAGAAATTCCGAAGTACCCGATTTGGCAATTGTACCTATATTATTAACAATTTCGTCTTTGGTCATTCCAATTCCGGCATCCGAAACGGTAAGGATTTTTTTGTCCTTATCCGCTTTAATATTTATTTCAAGCGGTAAATCATTATCGGCAATTTCCGTTCCTTTTGTCGATTCAAATTTTAACTTATCCATTGCGTCCGAAGCATTGGAAATAAGCTCACGTAAAAATATTTCTTTATGAGTGTAAAGCGAATGAACTAAAATATCCAACAGTTGTTTTATTTCCGCTTTAAATTCAAATTTTGCCTCGGCAGTTTTTGTCTTTGGCATAATTCCTCCGTTTATCTTTTTCTTAGTTTATTTTTTCTTAATTAAATTTTTCGTTTTGTATGACAAATATACTTACAAAAAAGTTCCTAATTTTCCATTATTATTTGATGCAAAAGTAAGTAAAAAGTTTTAGAAAATAAAAAGGATGGAGAGTGTTGTATTTTAGAAACAAATTGGTTTTCGGATTATTATTGTCATACCGGTTTGCCTGTCCGCCATCTTGTTGGGCGTGGCGTTTTTTGCAATACTAGTTTACCCGCCGTATTTTGGGCGGGGTATTTGTTAGGTCAATAGATTCCGGTATTCCATCAAAGAACGATGAAAACCGGAATGACAATTTGATGTGTTTCATAAACCCGAAAACCAATTTCAATATTGTATTTTAATCGGCATCATAATAATAACTAATAAATAATTTATTTTTTTCAATCTCTATTGATGTTGTTGACGATAAACTAAAGCTATAAGTAGTATGAGGAGTAATAACTATTAAATAGCCGCTTTCGGCATACGCGTCAACAATTTTTCCATCTCTTTGATCAGACCCTCTTGAAAAATAGTAATTCCCACCGGCAACTCTACTATAAATACGTATCATACTAAGAGGTCTCTGAGCATTAATTTTTTCTTCAACTTTAAGATACGAACTTACCGGATCTTCATTACAGCCAAATATATTCAGTAGGATGATAAAAAATACTAAATAACTCAGACTTTTTTTTATTCGCATATTTCCTCCTTTTAGAAAAAATAATACTGTCGTAATAATTTTTACGACAGTATTATAAAAATACAAATATAGTTAATAAAAGTTTAGCTCATTTGAAAGTTATTTGATATTATTTTGGGAAATAGAAAATTTATAGCGCTGCTGTATTAAACTTCTTTAGCGGAATTTTTATATTTTAAACTGTGTCTAATCTATTTTTGTTACAATCCTCTTAAAAAATGAAAACAAAGGAGTAAAAAATGTCAACAACAAAAGAAAATCTGGAAGCTGCATTTGCCGGTGAAAGTCAAGCAAACCAAAAATACAGAGCCTTTGCCGCTAAAGCGGAAAAAGAAGGTTTTGTAAATATTGCAAAACTTTTCAGAACAACTGCCGAAGCTGAAAAAATTCATGCGGAAGGACACTTAAAAGCACTTGATAAAGTAAACTCTACAGTTGAAAACTTAAAAGAAGCAATAGCAGGAGAAACTTACGAATTTGAAGAAATGTATCCGCCAATGTTAGAGCAAGCCGAAGCTGAAAATCACAAAGCAAAAAAAATGTTTAAATGGGCTGTTGAAGCCGAAGCAATACATGCTAAACTTTACAGTTTGGCTCTTAAGGCTGCTGAAGAAGGTAAAGATTTGGAAGTTTCTAATTTTTATCTTTGTCCGGTTTGCGGACATATAGAATTTGGAGAAGCTCCTGATAAATGTCCTATTTGCGGTGTTCCCGGTGATAAGTATGTAGAAGTTTAATTCTTTAATTGCGTAGTGAATAAATTTTATTCACTACGCTCTCTTTAATTTTTATGCAGTAATTTATTATAAACAAAATCATCATTTAAGATATTAACCGTAGTAGCAAATTGGTTATCATGTTTAAGTGATTCTATTATTCTTCCTTTTCTGCCATTGGCTCTTGCAGCAAGTTCTTTTTTTATTTCCGCAATAATATCTTTTTTATATTTTGTCAGTTCTTTTTCTTTAACATTTACAAATTTACTTTTTAATTTTTCAATTTCAGTTAGTAAATCCGAATCATAACCATCATCTTCAAATGTATCTTCAAGTTCATTTAAAAGTTTTTCGGAATTAGATTTATATTTAAATTTTTCTTGTTTCAGATGTTCCATAAAATCATTAAATAATTCATCATCTGTTTTTGTATTAATAATATCTTCCGTATTAGTATTAAAAAATCTTGTGGCAAATCTAAAGAACATTCCTTTAGCCAATAATACTTTTACAAAAGGTGATTCGGAAGAATTAATAACTATGGAATCAGGAGTAATTCCGCCACCGGCAAAAACTTCCCGTTTATTATCGGTAAAAAATGTTTTGTTGTTTTTTTGCCTTGAACTATCAAACACATCTTTTCCTTTGGAATAATCAATCTTTTGAATACATCTTCCGCTTGGTGTGTAATATCTTGCAGTAGTAAGCTTTAACGATGTATTAAAAGAAAGCGGAACAACAGTTTGAACCAAACCCTTACCAAAAGATTTTGTTCCTACAACAATTGCTCTATCATGATCTTGTAAAGCACCGGTAACAATTTCGGAAGCGGAAGCGGAACCATTATCAACCAATACTGCAAGTTTTATATCAGGAGCAATAGGTTTTTCTTTTGCTTTGTAAGTTTGTCCTTTTTTATTGCTTCTACCTTTAATGGAAACTACAACTTGATTTTTCTTAAGAAATTTTTCACATACATCAACAGCAGCATCTAAAAGTCCGCCGGGGTTTCCTCGTAAATCCAGTACAATAGATTTAATATCTTTTTGACCACGCAGCTCTTGTATAGCTTTTCGTATTTCGTCTCCGGCACTTCTTGTAAATCCGCTTAACTTTAAATATGCATTATTGCTTCCGGCAGGAACAAACCCATAATATGTTAAATTCTTAATTTCAATTTCTTCACTTACCAAATTAAACACAAGTTCGTCTTTTAAGCCTTCTCTTTTTATTGTGATTGATATTTCCGTACCGGGTTCTTTCTTTAAATAATCTCCTAATTTATTATAATTTTTTCTTGATATTTCAATACTATCAACTTTAACAATTACATCACCAATTCTAATTCCTTGTCTTTGAGCGGAATATCCTTCTATTAAATCTACAACCGTTACTTTATTATTTTGTATGCCAACAGTTGCACCAATACCGCCATATTTGCCTTTTGTAATAATTTCAATATCTTTTTGGTGATTTGCATCTATATAAACCGTATAAGGATCAAGTGTGGAAAGCATTCCTTTTATGCCTTCAAGCATAAAGGGTTCCGGTTTTACTTCGTCAACGTAATTTAATGCTATTTCTTTATATACTCTGCCAAAAATATCTATGCTCTTTGACATTTGAAAATATATATCGGAATCGCTATTAACAAAACCGACTAAAATTAGTAAAGTTATTACTGCAATTATTTTATAAAATTTTTTCTTCATTCTTATTTTTCTTCCTTCAATAAATCTTCAATTTTATTTACTATTACTTTATGAATTTCTTCTATCTTCATTAAACCGTTTATTATAACAAAACGTTCCTCTTTTCCGGCTAAAATTTTGTAGCCGTTTCTAACTTTTTCATAAAAATCATTTTCGGAAATTTCTATTCTATCCAGTTCTTCGTGTGTAAGCTTTGCTTTCCTTTTAAGTACTTCTTCAATCGGAATATCCAAAAAAAATGTTACGGTTGGAATAGCTTGACCGATAGCAAATTTTTGCAAATCCATTACAAATTTTGTATCTATTCCACGGCCAAAACCTTGATAAGCAATTGAGGAATCGTGAAAACGATCTGAAATAACAATTTTATTATTTTGCAAAAAAGGAATAATTTTTTCACGGACAAGTTGGGAACGACTTGCCGAAAATAACAACACCTCGGTTTCAATTGTCATTTCCGAATTTTTTTTATCTAATAAAATCTCTCTGATTTTTTCCGAGATTTTTACACCGCCCGGTTCTCTTATTAACTTTACTTCTTTGTTTTGTTTTTCAAAATAATTTTTAAGTAATTTTACTTGGGTAGATTTACCGCAGAAATCTAAGCCTTCAAAGGTTATAAACATATTAGTATTTTTTTATTATGTATTCTATTTTTTGTGGTCTTTTATAAATAATTGAAGTAAAATTCGGAATATTTATTATTGGCTCAACTGCTCCTGTTGTATCATTAATAACTTGTATAAATTTAACATAAGAAGTAATATCTTCTTTCTTCATTTTACTTAATAAATTTATTCCACCTCTTAAAGCAACAGTTATTCTATCAGGTGAAAGAATAACATCATATCTTGAGGGAACTCCTGTAAGACCTACTTGAATATCTTCAAATGTTTTATCAACTATTTTTTGCACATCAAAACTGACAGTACACTCATTTATATTATATGTTAAAAACGGAATCTTTTTAAGTTTAATTTTTTCAGTAGTATGTTTTTCCAGATCGGTAAACTTCCGTTTTTTGGTATTTATTACTTTAATTTTTTTTACTAAACTTCTTGGTCCCGATACTTGTACGGAATCCGGATGAACAGTTATTTGCGAAACAAGATTATAACCCGGTGAATATTTCAAATCTAAAATAGGAACAATTTTTACTTTTTTGCTTATCTTTTTTTCCAGTTTAATACTAATTTTTTCGGGAGTAATTTTATCTAATTGAAGATTTGAAGATAACCATTGATTAGTATTTAAAACTTTAATTGTAGAAACTGTGTAAACACCTTTTTTCTTTGGACTTGGAATATAAAATTTTGGAGTTCTACCAAAAGTTTGCTTGGCTAGTAACCAACCTTGTCCTTTAAGGTTAACAGTAACTTCATTGGTTGAAATTGAACTGATAGCATATTCTTTAGGAATATTAATAACCTTTACGGGAAGGTTCATTGTAATTGAAAATACTCCGGAAAAAGATACAAACGTCCAAAGAAGTATTGAAAAAGCAATAACGAAACCAATTGTAATAAATTTTCGTTTCATGTGTTTATGTTTTGTTTTGCCATTTATAATCCTACTCTATAGGATAAAACAAACTGTATTAAATTATTCTCTCAATAAAAAATATACTTAAAAAACGAATTCCCTATCTTCCCTAAAAGTCTAAATTGTAATAATAAAATTTATAAACACTCCCTTGCATTTACTAAACTATAAGCGAGGCATTTAACTATCAAATATAAAAAACTCCACAAAATAGTGGAGTTAAATTTAAAACATTTATTTTGAAAAATAAATTAACTCATCGTTTTGAAATAATCTAATAATTTAGCTCTATTAGCTTTGGATATATCTCTACCTTTAATAGGAAAATTATCGAAGCTTCTAGCCATTTTTCTTAATGAATGAACATTAAGAATTTCCAGGTCTTTCATTGGAGGAATTTTACCGGATGATTTTCCAACTGTTTTAGTAATATTCTTAGATTCTTTTTTTTCAGTTGAAATATTTTTTTTGGGTTTAGGTGCTTTTTTAGCAACAGGTTTTTCCGGTTCTTGTTTACTAATAGCTGATTTAAGTTCTACTTTTTCCTTAACCTTTATATTATCTTTTGGTAACTCACTTTTTAGAACAATATCTTTTTTTCTTTTGTGTTTTTTTCCTTCGGAAGAAATTAAGATATCTACTTGGTCATCCGGTCTTGGAATTACGTGTGCAGAAACCAATTGCCCAACTCTTTGTGCGGCAACCGAACCGGCATCTACAGCAGCCTTTACAGCAGCAACTTCGCCAAGTATTTTGATTACCATAAGAGCGGCAGAAACTTTTTCTTTTCCTACTATTTTTACGTCTGCTGCTTTTGCCATAGCATCGGCAGCTTCAATAGCACCAACAAGCCCTTTTGTTTCAATTAGTCCTAAAGCTAAATTCATTATTGTTCCTAATTAAGAACGTTTTGGTAAAATTACTTCAACATCAGAATGTGGTCTTGGAATTACATGAACGGAAACCAGCTCTCCAACTCTTTGTGCAGCAGCTGCTCCGGCATCAGTAGCAGCTTTAACTGCTCCCACATCACCGCGAACCATTACAGTAACATAACCGCCGCCAATTACTTCTTTGCCAAGTAATTCTACTTTGGCTGCTTTTACCATTGCGTCAGCAGCTTCAATAGAGCCGACTAAACCTTTTGTTTCAATCATTCCAAGTGCGTCAAGTGTCATAAAATTATGCTCCCAATTTGGTTATTAATCAGTTGAAAAATAGCTTATAAATAGAAAAATGTCAAATAGAACTTTAATTTAATTTAATTATTTTAACCGGTTAATTAAGTTTTAATTATTATTTAAAAAATCATTAAGTATAACTGCAGCTGCATTTTTATCTATAAGAGATTTATCTCTTCGTTTCTTTTTTGATTTTACACTTTCAATAATTTGCTCGGTAGCAATTGATGATGAATATCTTTCATCAACAAATTCTATTGGTTGTTTTACTTTGTTTTTTAACTTCTTTTTAAATTCTTCTACCTTTAATGTTATCTTGGATTTTGTTCCGTCTTCTTTTAACGGATATCCTAAAACAATTTGTACAATATTATATTCATTAAAAAGAGAAAGAAATTTTTCCCAGAATTTATTATTATTTTCAATTGTTATTAAAGGAATAGCAAATATTTTTAAAGGATCGGAAATAGCAATGCCAATTCTTTTTTCGCCATAGTCTATTGCTAATATTCTTTCTGTATTATCTGTTAATAAATCCATAGCCTATCATGTAGCATCAAAACGGTGAACTGCATAAATACCCTTATTTTTTTTTAGCTTTTCTATAAGTTTATTTAATTGCGGAACATCTTCGATGTAAACTGTAATTTGTCCGTTAAAAATTGAATCGGTAGAAGTAATATTAACAGATTTAATATTTGTATTTTGAAAACTTGCAATACTATTGGAAATATCTTTTAATATTCCAGGTCTATCCTCGCCTCTAATTGAAATACCTGCAAGAAAATGTGCTCCTTTGGTTTGAGGCCATTCAACCGGAACTAATCTATTTTCGTTATGCTCCGAAAGGGCAAGAAGGTTTTTACAATTTCTTCTATGAATTTTTATTCCTTCTCCAATAGTTATATATCCAACAATGGGATCACCAGGTATCGGGTTACAACATTTGGCATAATTATAAACTAATCCTTTGTGCTCCCCTGCAACAACAAGTTCGCCGGCATCTTCGCGTGCGAGTTTTGCAAAGCTGTTAAACTCCAAACTATGATCAACTTCTTCCTTAGGTTCTTCGGGAGCAAGAATAGAATCCAAATCCAATTTTTCTTGTGCAATTGCAATAAAAAACTTTGATTTATTTTCAAACTTAAGTTTTGTAATTAGCTTATTAAAATCATCCGCAGATAATGTTATTTTTAATTTTTTAAGTTTCTTTTCCCAAATATCCTTTCCGGTACTAACAGCAATATCTTCTTCTTTTTTAATGTATTTTCTAATGTTAGATTTTGCTTTGTGAGTTTTAACAAATTGCAACCAACTTCTATTCGGATGTTGATTTTTTGAAGTTAATATTTCCACTTGATCTCCACTATTAAGCGGAGTGCTGAGCGGAACAATTTTTCCGTTAACTTTTGCTCCTATACAATGGGAACCAACTTTACTATGAATTTCGTAAGCAAAATCTACAGGTGTAGAGTTTGTAGGTAATATTTTCAAATCACCTTTGGGAGTAAAAATATAAATTTCGTCTTGATATAAATTAAGTTTAAAACTTGCCAGAATTTCGTCGCTTGCTTCTCCCTTAGAAGATACACTTTCAAAAATATCTCTAATCCAGTTTACCCAATCTTCAAGGTCAGGATTATTAGAGGAAATATTTTCTTTGTATTTCCAATGTGCTGCAACACCTTTTTCTGCAATTTCGTGCATTTGTCTGGTTCTTATTTGTATTTCAACCAGTTTCCCTTCCGGTCCAATAACCGTATTATGAATAGATTGATAATTATTTTTTTTGGGGACTGAAATAAAATCTTTAAATCTATCCGGAATTGGTTTGAACAATTGATTAAAAATCCCTAAAACATAATAACAATCGTTTACATCATTACTTTCAAGAATTATCCTTATAGCCGATAAATCATAAATATCTTCAAGCGGTTTATTTTGTTTTATCATTTTTCTGTAAATACTATAAAGATGTTTTGGTCGTCCGTCTATTTCAAAGACAAGATCATGCTCCTTAAGTTTTTGAATAATCGGTTCCGTTATTCTTTTAATGTAGGCTTCTCTTTCTTTTCTGGTTTCCTTAAGTTTTTGTGCTATTTCATTATATGCTTCTTTATTTAGATACTTAAATGCTAAATCTTCAAGTTCCCATTTTACTTTTGCCAATCCGAAACGATGAGCAAAAGGAGCATAAATTTCCAAAGTTTCCGTTGCAATTCTTCTTTGCTTATGCGGACTAACAAATTGCAATGTTCTCATGTTATGCAGTCTATCTGCAAATTTAACAAGA
>JALSNL010000221.1 GCA_026987055.1 Melioribacteraceae bacterium
CAAAAAACCAATTCATATTTTTACCAAATTTATTTCCGAAATTTTTATTAACCACTTCATTAACAACGTTTATAAAATCTTTACCTGTAGGATGTTTAAAACTCCAACGTGAAAAATATGTTTTTATAATTTCGGTCATTGTTTTTTTGCCAAGCATCCTTTCCAATGTAGTTAGCCAAGTAGCGGTTTTGTTGTAAGTTAAAACACCGTAAGCACCGCGCGGAAACTGCCAAGCAAAAGGACGATTACTTGCAATGTGCGGATTTTTCATACTAACGTAACCGGAACGTGTTATTTCAAAATCGCCCGAATGAAAACCCAATATGTTCAATATCGATTTTTGTGGTCCGTAAGTTGCATCCATAATTCTCGTTTCAAAATATTGAGTAAAACCTTCGTCCATCCAAGGTTCTTCAAATTCGTTTGAAGCAAGCATTCCCATAAAATAATTGTGAGTAAATTCATGTGCGGTAACAACTTCAATTATTCTTACAAAATCCGGAATTCCCCAAATACTCATTCCCGTAATGAAAGTGGGATATTCCATTCCGCCGGAACCACTTGCATTAATTGGCGGGTCAACAATCGTCAAATTCGGATAAGGATACTTTCCAACATTTTCGTCAAGATATTTTAAAGACGCAACTGCCGATTCCAAATATTTATCTGCATACATAAAATGTTCAGGCGGCATTAGAACTTTTACCTTGACATGTTTCCAAGTAGTTTCTTTAATTTTAAATTTAGGATATGCAGTCCAAGCAAAGTCTATAACATCTTCCGCGTGAAAGTTTAATGTTTTTGTGCCGTTTTTATTTTTAATTTCCTGTTGTAAAATTCCGGTAGCTCCAACAACAAATTTTTCAGGCAAAGTTATGTTAACATTATAAAGACCGAAGTCTGCAAAAAATTCCGAATTGGCATGAAATTGATGGCAATTCCATTTGCCGGTTTTTGTGCCGAGTTTTTCCGCCTTTTCATAAACACCAATTTTGGGAAACCATTGTCCAACCAAATAATAATCATCAGCAAATCCGGTACGAGCAAAAATATTCGGGAGTTTGGATGTAAAATTTATTTCCAAATTAATTTCTTCGCCGGGCAACAATGGTGATTTAAGCGGAACACGAATTACCGTTTGGTCATATTTATTTGTATCGTCCGGCTGAATAAATTCAATCATATCGGTAATTTCTTCACCGTTAACTATTTTCATTTTGTTTATTTTACACCAGCCCCAAACATTTTCTTTTTTCCCAAATCCTCTATGATGTCCTCCCGATTCAATCATAAAAGTTGAACGGTTATTTTTAAATGCATTAAGATAAAGATGAAAACGAAGTTCGTTAATTTGATTGCCGGAAGTATTTTTCCAATTTAATATTTCTTTCCCTTTTAATTGATGTTCAATATTATCAAGGGTTACGGAGATGTTGTAATTTGCAATTCTTTCTGAAAGAGGATTTTTAAATATAGGTTCTTGGGCAAAATGATTAGCGGAAAGAAAAAGTACAAACCAACAAAAAAGGATGCTTGAATATTTGTTTACTTTTATAAAATATAATTTCACAACTATTTCCTTTTGCTAACGGTTTTGAAAAATAACTTACTAATTCTTTTTCTTTTCTGCTAATGCTTTATAAGCAACAGCGAAAAGTTGAATTTGCTTTAACATAGCACCCAAACCGTTTTTGCGTGTTGGCGAAAGATGTTTATCTATTCCGATTTGTTTTAAAAAGTCCGGAGGTGTTGAAAGAATTTCTGCCGGCGTAAAACCGGAGTAAGCTTTAATTAAAATTGCAACCAAACCTTTAACTATCATTGCATCGCTATCACCTTCAATAAATATTTTTCCGTTGTCAAGTTTTGCATTCATCCACACTTGAGATTGACAGCCGTCCAATTTGTATTTATCGGTTTTAATTTCTTTGGGAATTTCCGGCAGCTGTTTTCCCATCTTAATTAGAAGCGAGTATTTGTCATCCCAATCGGTTAGATTGGAGAATTGTTCAACTATATTTTTATGTGTTTCTTTTATCGTCATAAGTATAATATAATGTGAAAAAAATCTTTTGGAAAGGTAATAAAATTAAAATTTATATTCGCAAATTTTTGGAAAAGTAATTTTGCACAATTATTCACAAAAGTTTTCATTATTATTTTTGTTAATGTCGAATCAGGAGATTCGACACTACATTTTTTCTGTAAAATATTTCTTAATATTAATTCTAATCGAAATCTAAATTGCTTTTGTTTTGTATGGGGAATAAGAATATAGAGCGGAAATTATTATTAAAACAAATCATTCAAGAAATCTCTTCTTGTTTGGTAAATGACCGTTTTTGCTTGTTATTACAAACAAATTTTGTAGTGGCGATTCTCCTGAATCGCTATCTTTTTTTGTTAAAAATATTTTTTCTTATGTTAATTTATGTAGTGTCGAAGCGGGAGATTCGACACTACAATTTATTTTTGTAAACAATAATCTTTATTCTACCAATCAGCCAATCAAATCAATCCTTCAATCTTTTATTTATGTCTTGATTCCAAATTTGAAATTACTTCGGTTAATTCAATTTCTTGTTCCGCCAACATAACAAGTAAATGGAAAATTAAGTCCGATGTTTCATTTATAATTTCTTTTCTGTCTCTGTTTTTTGCCGCTATAACGGTTTCTACAGCTTCTTCGCCTACTTTTTGAATGATTCTATCCGCACCTCTTTTAAAAAGAGATGATGTGTAAGAACCTTCCGGCATTTTTACTTTTCTTTCTTTAATAAGACTTGAAAGATATTTCAAAAAGTAAATGTTGTTTTTATCAACCTCGGCAAAGCAAGAGTAAGAACCGGTATGACATGTCGGTCCGTCCGGTTTTGCATAAATCATTAAAGTATCGTTATCGCAATCTGTGGAAATAGAAATTACATTTAAATAATTTTTTGATGTTTCACCTTTTAGCCAAAGTCGGTTTCTACTTCGGCTGAAGAACACTACTTTCTGTTTTTCCATAGTTTGTTGAAGAGCTTCCATATTCATAAAACCGAGCATTAAAACATTATTGTTTTGTGCGTCAATAATAATTGCTGGAACAAGACCGTTTAATTTTTCGAAATTTATTTTTTTTATGTCAATCATAATTTTTCCTTTAAATATT
Organism: Melioribacteraceae bacterium; assembly: GCA_026987055.1. Taxonomy (GTDB): domain Bacteria; phylum Bacteroidota; class Ignavibacteria; order Ignavibacteriales; family Melioribacteraceae; genus JALSNL01. Next base: position 3,155 of record JALSNL010000221.1, read on the forward strand.
TTGTTGCATACAGAGCTTATGTTATCAAATTATCAATCTTTTAATATTTTCGCGTATATCTGCGGTAAATATGATAAGTTACTTATTTAGTTAAAGTTGATAAAAGGGATGCTTACTAACTTTTTTGCCAACCTTTTATGTATTTGTTCTATTGTTTATTCGTATATTTCCCGGAGTCT
>JALSNL010000222.1 GCA_026987055.1 Melioribacteraceae bacterium
TTTACTACCGTTAGAGGTAGTTCTGGGGTTGTTACGCAGACGGGAATTTCTGCGTTACAAATTAATTAGTTGAGATAAACCTTGGCGGTTATTTGCTCAAATTAACTTATGAAATGAATTTTGATTGTATAGTAAATTGGTAAATTCATTAATTTATTTAAGATAGACAATCTATCATGTTGGTCACCAAGTATTCTTGAGTCTTGATACTTATATCAACCGGCAGTAATAGTCCGATAGTTTTTCTTAACACTAGCAATCGGAACAGTTGGCGAAAAGAACAGATTAAGGACTTCCTTTGTAAAAAACATTGTCAACTTTAAAAAACACACACACCCCTAAATCCCCTCTCGAGAGGGGACTTTATATACTGCTCCTATGGAGCATGCATCCCTCTTGAGAGGGGAAAATGCTTTAGCATCAGGGGTGTGTTACCGCCTGCAATATGATTTCATAACATATGTTGATAGCATTTGCATTTGTAATAAAGGAAGGGTTCTGTTTTTATATTTGAGATATTAAAATAATCATTACGTTTAATAGCCTTAGGGTAAAGCTATATTATATTAACCCTTTTTTCATAGCTTTTGCAACCGCTTCGGATTGTGAGCAAACATGAAGTTTTTTGTATATATTTTTTATGTGGTATCTAACGGTTTCTTTCGAAATAAAAAGATTTGATGCTATTCTCTTATAACCCAAACCTTTGGCAATGCTTTGCAGAATTTCATTTTCCCGTTCGCTTAGTTCAATTCGTTTTTCAACTTCCGCTTTAGGGGCAATATCTCTTAAAAGGTGAATTACTTTGCTCGCTATATCCGAATTCATCGGAGAGCCGCCTTCGTAAGCTTCTCTAATTGATTGAACTAATTCTGCCGGAGGAGTTTTTTTAGGTAAGTAACCGGAAGCTCCCGCCATTAAAGCTTCAAATATTTTTTCGTTTTCTTCGTGAACGGTTAAGACAATCATTATTTGGTTTGGTAATTTCTTTTTTACTTCTTTCATGCCTTCAATGCCGGACATTCCGGGTAAACCGATATCCGTAATTAAAACATCAGGCTGCAATTCTTCAATTTCCGCTAACATCGATTCAACATCTTCGAATGTTGCAATGCATTGCATTCCTCCTGTTCCGTTTATTATTGCGGCTATTCCGGTACGGACAAATTCTACATCTTCTACTATAACTGTGGTTAACATTTTAATTTATATTTTATTTTACAAAACTCTCTAACAGCCACTGATAAACGGGCATAATTGTTATACCATCAATTTTATCTGTCTGGTTTTCTGTGAGTATAATTCCTTTTTTTAGGGAGAAATAGTTCATTGCTTCTTTAATTCCGTTAATCTCTCTTTTTTTATTATCATCGGTTAAAACCGAACATACTTGAAAACATTGAGTTATTTTATTTTTCTCTTTAATAATAAAATCACACTCGTACTTATTCTTAAAATAAAAAATATTTTGATATCTTCTTCTTAAATGAATAAAAACAATATTTTCCAACATCCTTCCATAATCTTCGCTAAGTGTAAAAGAAACCATTGAAGCTAAACCATGATCTATTGAATAAGATTTTTTTTGACTTCTATTATTTATTTTTTCAGAAAAATTTTGAACCGGAAAAACTATAAAAGCATCATTTAGAAAAGATAAATATTCATATAGATTATTTTTACTTAATTTAATTCCTTGAGATTTTAATTCATTATAAATCTTGTGAATTGAAAATTCCTTGCTCGTATTAGCAATTAGCTTTTGCATTAAGTATTTAATAGGAATAACATTTTTAATCCGGTTTCTTTCTATTATGTCTCTAAAAAGCATTACATCAAAATACATTTGTAATGTTTTTTCCCTTATATGATGCTCCATTTTAATCGTTTCAGGGAAAGCACTTGTCGCAATATATTCTTTTAAGGCTGAATTTACAGATGCTTTACCTTTTGTTGAAATAAAATCTTTTTCAATCTCTTTGAATGAAAGATATTCACTGAACGAAAGAGGAAAAATTTCAAAAGTAATTGTTCTGCCCCTTAAGCTGGTTGCAATTTCTTTACTGAGTAATTTAGCAGAAGAACCTGTTATAAATATATTTGAAGAAAAAGTATCGTTTATTCTCCTTACAAACTTCTGCCAGCCGTCTATTTCCTGAATTTCATCAAAGAAAAAATAGATATCACTTTCTTTCCTATTCGTATATAATTCCAAATATGCATCAATTATTTCATTTAAATTATTTGAATTAAAGTTTAATCGTTCATCTTCAAAATTTATATATAGTATTTTAGTAATATCATCAATTTGACTCATAATTTGGTATAGAGCGTATGTTTTACCAGATCTTCTTGAGCCGATTAATGTAACTATTTTACCGGAATCAATTGGAATTTCAATATCTCTTTGAACGAATGCCGGTATTTCTCTTTTATGGAAATCAAGAATGATATTTTTTAATAAATCTTTCATTAGTAATTTATTATATTAAAATCTTTCCTTAGAATAAGGAAAGATATTGTATGTTTTTCCTTTAGTCAAGGATATTTTTTATTTTGAAAAAATCTATAGCAATATTACCTGAGTAAAACTTATTTGGGAAGATGTTACTAAATTTTTTGTTTACTAAACTTACCTGTAAATTTAATGGTTGTACCTTTATTTGCAACAGAAAAATACTCAATAATTCCACCAATTTGCTTGGCACGGTTTTTCATATTTATAAGTCCGTTGCCCATTTTACTTTTATTTTGGTCATATCCTCTTCCATTATCGGAAAAAAATACGGTAAGGTTATTACCTTTTGTTTCTATTTTTAGATTTAATAAATCGCCGCCGCTGTATTTTATTGCGTTATTTATAGCTTCTTTAAATATTAAATATAAATGCTGTCTGAAGTTCATAGGTAATTTTATTGTTTCCAACTCATCAAGGTTTTCTACCAAAAGATCAATATCAGTGTATTTTAGAACTTCTTGATATGACATTTGCAATCGTTTAAATAAATCTTTAAGTGTATCTTTTTTAGGATTAACAAGCCAAACAATATCACTCATACTTTCAATTAGCGAGCGGGAAATTGCAGTTACGTTATTCAATCCGGATTTAAAATCTTTTTTGTCTTCCGGAACTTGAGCATTTAGCAGCTCTGTTAGTATTGAAATTTCGGTCAGTCCCGATCCGATACTATCATGAAGATCGGCAGAAATTTTTGATCTCATTTTTTCGATGGCAAGCAAATGTCTATACTTGTATGAAGAAACAAAAGCTATTAAAGAACCAATAGCTAAAACCACAAGTGTATAAAACCACCAAGTTTCCCACCAAGCGGG
>JALSNL010000223.1 GCA_026987055.1 Melioribacteraceae bacterium
TTCCGGTTCGCCTCCATGTTCACCGCAAATACCAACTTTTAATTTAGGATTTACGGAACGACCTTTGTTCGTACCCATTTCAACAAGTTGACCTACACCGCTTTGGTCCAGACTTTCAAACGGATCTCTTGGTAAAATTTCTCTATCAATATACATTGGTAAGAATTTACCTGCATCATCTCTCGAAAGGCCGAATGTGGTCTGTGTAAGATCGTTAGTTCCAAAGCTAAAGAATTCGGCAACTTCTGCAATTTCATTTGCGGTTAAAGCGGCACGAGGTAATTCAATCATTGTTCCAACTAAGTATTTAATTTTTTTACCTTTTTCTTTAAATACTTCATTTGCAACTTTTCTAACTATTTCTTCTTGAAGTTTAAGCTCTTTAACGTGACTTACCAAGGGAATCATAATTTCCGGTTTAACTTTCATTCCTGCTTTGGTAACTTCAATAGCGGCTTCAAAAATTGCTCTGGCTTGCATTTCCGTAATTTCAGGATAGCTAATTCCTAATCTGCAACCTCTAAAACCAAGCATAGGATTGAATTCTTTTAATGATTCCAATTTCTCTTTTAACTTGGTAACACTAATGTTTAATGCTTTTGCTACTTCTTTTTGTTCTTTAGCGGAATGAGGTAAAAATTCATGCAAAGGCGGATCCAATGTTCTGATAGTAACGGGTTTGCCTTTCATTGCTTTGAATAAACCTACGAAATCTTTTCTTTGGAAAGGAAGTAATTTATTAAGAGCTTTTTTCCTTCCGGCTTCATCATCTGCAAGAATCATTTCTCTTACGGCAAGAATTCTATCTCCTCCAAAGAACATGTGTTCTGTTCTGCAAAGTCCAATACCTTCGGCACCAAAAGCAATTGCATTAGTTGCTTGATCCGGTTGGTCTGCATTTGTTCTAATTCCCATTGATCTGTAAGTATCTGCCCAAGTCATTAAATCTTTATAAGTTTTATAAACGTCGGATTTTTTAGGGCTTAATTCTTTGGTTATTAAAACTTGAACAACTTCCGAAGGTTTGGTAGGAATGTTCCCGGCAATAACTTCACCGGTAGTTCCGTCAATAGAAATATAATCACCTTCTTTAATAACATGTTTTTTACCTTCAACTTTCATTGTGCCTTTATTGTAATCTATATTAAGTTCACCACAACCGGCAACACATACTTTACCCATTTGTCTTGCAACCAAAGCGGCGTGAGAAGTCATTCCGCCTTTGGCAGTTAGAATACCTTCGGAAGCATTCATTCCTTTAATATCTTCCGGCGAAGTTTCAATTCTTACAAGAATAACTTTATCACCTTTTGCAGCCATATCATGTGCATCTTGTGCTGTAAAAGCAACTTTACCGGCAGCAGCGCCAGGTCCGGCATTTAATCCTTTTGCCAAAAGTGCACCGCTGTTTATTGCTTTTTGTTTTTCTTTAAGATCGAAAACAGGTCTTAATAATTGATTTAATTGGTCGGGTTCAATTCTAAGTAGAGCTTCTTTTTTAGAAATAAGTTTTTCGCGAACCATATCCACTGCAATTTTAACAGCTGCAAATCCGGTTCTTTTACCAATTCTTGTTTGCAACATCCAAAGTTTACCTTGTTGAATAGTAAACTCAACATCATTCATATCTTTGTAATGTTTTTCAAGTTTTTTACGAATTCCGGTTAGTTCTTTATAGATTTTTGGGTTATCTTTTTTTAGTTCTTCAATTGGATGCGGAGTTCTTACGCCTGCAACAACATCTTCACCTTGCGCATTAAATAGATATTCTCCGTAGAAAACATTTTCACCGGTAGCAGGGTCTCTTGTAAATGCAACACCTGTTCCGGAATCATCACCCATATTACCAAAAACCATTGATTGAACATTAACTGCAGTTCCCCATTCTGCGGGAATATCATTCAGTTTTCTGTAAATAATTGCTCTGTCATTCATCCAAGAATCGAATACAGCTGCAATTGCACCCCATAATTGTTCCATAGGATCGGACGGAAAATCTTTCCCTTTTTGTTTTTTGATTGCAGCTTTAAATTCTTTAACTAATTCTTTTAAGTGTTCTGTAGTTAATTCGGTATCACTCTTAAGATTATTTTCATCTTTCTTTTTATCTAAAAGTATTTCGAAAGGATCACGGTCTAATTTACCTTCGGGTTGTAAACCTAAAACAACATCGCCATACATTTGAACAAATCTTCTGTATGAATCATAAGCAAATCTCGGATTGTTGGTTTTTTTTGCCAATGCTTCAACCGTTTCATCATTTAATCCTAAGTTCAAAATGGTATCCATCATACCCGGCATAGATGCACGTGCACCGCTTCTAACGGAAACAAGCAGGGGATTTTTTTTATCGCCGAATTTGGCTCCCATTTGTTTTTCAATTTTTTTAAGTGCATCAAGAACTTGTTTTTTTAGTTCTTTAGGAAATTTCTTTTTGTGTTCGTTAAAATAAGTACATACTTCGGTAGTAATTGTAAATCCTGCCGGAACAGGAATTCCAATATTAACCATTTCTGCAAGATTAGCTCCTTTGCCGCCAAGTAGATTTTTCATTTCGGCTTTGCCTTCAGCTTTTTTGCCACCAAAAAAGTAAACTAATTTTTTGCTTTTTTTCTTTGCCATTCTTTAAACCTCAACAGTTTATTTTTTAAATGAGTTATTTAATTTAAAACTTTGTTTTTTAATAAATTTAGAAAATCTTGTTGATTTTCCACTACTAATTCAATTTTGAAATAGAAAATATCGATGTCATCTAATTCTTTTGAAAATTTCATTAGTTTAACCGCATCCTTTTGGGTGGTTAAGACGGAATAAGAATTTGTGTTGTAAAATTCTTTTCTGATATTTTCTATTTCTTTTAATGTATAATTTTTATGGTCTTTAAATATTAACTTGTTTTTTATGTTAATGTTATTTTCTTGTAATACTCTTAAAAAGGAAAAAGGTTTGGCAATTCCGCATACAACAAGGCTATGCTGACCTTCAAATTCTTTTAAAGAATATTTCTTATTACTTTTTACATCAAAGATACCGGTAACTTTGTAATAACAATGAAAAACTTTTTTATTTTCAAAAAATTTTTTTAATCTGAACGGTATTTCTATTTTAGTTGAAAATTTTCTGTTTATAAGAATAACATCGGCTCTATCCATTGCTTCAAAAGGTTCTCTCATAGAACCAAGCGGAAGCAGCAATTGTTCAGTAGAATTAACGTTACTAAGAAATTTTTGTTCAACAATAAGTATATCAATATCACGTGCAATCCATCTGTGTTGAAAAGCATCATCTAATATTACAATTTCCAATTGAGGAATATCCGTGAGAAAC
>JALSNL010000224.1 GCA_026987055.1 Melioribacteraceae bacterium
GTAGTATTAATTTCTTTAGGTGATACTGCTTATGTTTCAATTGATGCTTTCAAGGATAAGAAATTTAAGGGAATAGTTTCTCAAATAGGGAACAGTGCAAAAACCACCGGACTCGGCACTCAAAACGAAGTAGTTAATTTTGAAATTAAAATTAAACTTGTTGAACTAAATGATAGAATAAGACCCGGAATGTCTTGTGATGCTGAAATATTGACCGATAAAAGACATAACGTTCTTACCGTTCCAATTCAAAGTGTAACGGTAAGAGAGCCTGAAAATGTAAATGAAAAAAGCAGTAAAAAAAATAAAGAACCTTTTGAAGTTGTTTTTGTAGAAGAAGATAATTTAGCTAGAATGAAAAAAGTTAAAACGGGAATAAGTGATGAAACTTATATGGAAATTATAAAAGGTTTGGAAGAAGGAGAAAAAGTTATTGTTGGTCCTTACAGAGCAATATCAAAAGAATTGGAAGACAGCTCTAAAGTAAGAATAATGAAAAAGTTCAAAGGTAAAAAACATAAAGAAAAAATTAAAGAATAGAAAATAATAGAAAAGATAGTTTAGATATATAGGAAGTTAAAGAAAAATTAAAGATGAAAAAATTTAATTCACGTTGAAAAATGGAAACAGAATGAACATAATTAAAATTGAACATATTGCTAAAATCTATCAAGTGGGTTTAGAAGAAGTGCATGCACTTCGTGATGTTTCATTGACTATTGATAAAAATGAATATGTAGCAATTATGGGTCCGTCCGGTTCGGGTAAATCTACTTTGATGAACATACTTGGATGTCTTGATACACCAACCAAAGGGCTTTATGATTTTGCCGGAGAAAAAGTTAGTGAAATGAATGATGACGAACTTGCAAGAATTAGGAATAAACAAATCGGTTTTGTTTTCCAAACTTTTAATTTGTTACCACGCTCTAATGCATTGCATAATGTTGAATTACCATTAATTTATGCCGGAGTAGGGAAAGAAGAAAGAACGGAAAGAGCAATAAAAGCTTTGGAGAATGTTGGGCTAGAAGATAGAATATATCATCAACCGAATGAATTATCCGGCGGGCAAAGACAAAGAGTTGCTGTGGCAAGAGCATTAGTAACTAATCCGTCAATTATTTTAGCAGATGAACCAACAGGAAATTTGGATTCAAAAACAGGACATGATATAATGAAACTGTTCAACGATCTTTATGATAAAGGCAATACAATTATTTTGGTTACGCACGAAGAAGATATAGCAGCGCATGCCGAAAGAATTATTAGGCTTAGAGACGGCTTAATAGAAAAAAATGAAATAGTAAAAAATAGAACAATACCGGAATAAATCGGTTTGGAAATCAGGTAAAAATATGAATAATTATTTGTTTCAATTAAAAGAAGGTTTACTTATTTCTCTAAAGGCAATAAGAGCCAATAAAGCCCGTTCCGTATTAACAACACTGGGTATTGTTATTGGAGTTACTTCGGTTGTTTTAATGTCAACAGCAATTGCGGGTATAAACAAATCTTTTCAATCGGGTGTTTCTTCTCTTGGCTCGGATAATATATATATTGATAAATGGTCTTGGTTTGGCGGTGATTTACCTTGGTGGAAAATGAGAAATAGAAAACCTATAAAGATGGATGATTATAAAGAATTTAAAAGGTTAGCTAAATTACCATCTGCAATTGCACCGTCAACATTTAAAACATTAAATGTAAAGCACGGAGAAAATGTTGTTGATGGCGTTTTAGTTCTAGGCAGCACAAGCGAGTATATCAACACAACAAATCTCAATTTTGCAAACGGAAGATTTTTTACTGAAATAGAAAGTAAAGGAGCAAGAAACGTTGCTGTTATAGGAAGCAATGTTGCAAAAAAATTATTCCCGAGAGGCAACGGATTAAATAAAACGGTTTCGCTTAAAGGAATTAAGTATAAAGTTATAGGAGTATTGGAAGAACAAGGCAGTTGGTTAATGCAAAATTTCAATCCCGATAATCAAGTTTTTATTCCAATTGAATCGATGTTCAAACATTTTAGTTCCAGACGTAGAGGAATTACAATAAATGTAAGAGCACCCAATAGTTCTATGGTAGATGCAATTACCGAAGAGGCAATAACAATAATGCGTAGAATTAGAGGATTAAAATATAATGAGCCTAATGATTTCTCAATTAATAAACAAGATGCATTATTAAAAAATATTGATCAAACTATAGGAATAATTAAAATTGGCGGTTTCTTTATAACAGGATTGTCTTTATTTGTTGGCGCAATTGGAATTATGAATATTATGTTTGTTTCCGTAAAAGAAAGAACAAAGGAGATTGGTATTAGAAAAGCTATTGGTGCTACACGGAAAACAATATTGGGGCAGTTTCTTGCCGAAGCTTCTTTAATATGTATGATTGGTGGTTTAATAGGATTGGTACTTGCAATAATTGGCAGTATGATAATTTCACAATATGATTTCCCTGTTTCGGTTCAACCTGGTTCTGTGGTTTTAGCAATTGGGATTTCTTTAATAACAGGTATTATTTCGGGTTTGGCTCCGGCTTATACTGCTGCCAAAATGGATCCTGTGGATGCGTTGAGGTATGAATAATGGAAATTATTAAAGTTGCACTATCTTCATTAAAAGCAAATAAATTAAGGTCTGCATTAACAATACTTGGTATTGCAGTTGGTATTTTTTCAATAATTACCGTTACAACCGTAGTAACTGTTTTACAAGGAAGTATAGAAAATGCAGTATCAAGTTTAGGAAAAAATACTTTTCAAATACAAAAATTTCCCATACAAGTTGGCGGGGGACATTCGGCTAGAGCCAAGTATAGGAATAGAAAAGATATAACAATAGAAGAGTACCAAAAACTTAAAACCAAACTTAACGGCGATGCTCTTGCTGTTGCTGCCGAACAGTGGCAATATGGAAAAATAATTGAATATGGAAATAAAGAAACCAACCCGAATGTTCAAGTTTGTGGTGCTACTTTAGGTACTTTCCCAAATAATAATTGGATAGTAGATAAAGGAAGATTATTTTCTACTCAAGAAATGCAGCGTTATGAAGATGTAATAATATTGGGGACGGATGTTACTAAAAAGTTATTTAATTTTATCAATCCTATAGGCAAATATGTAAAAGTGGATGGACATAAATTAAGAATAATTGGAATTCTAAAAGAACAGGGCAGCTCTTTTGGACGGAGCCAGGATAATTTTGCTGTAATGCCACTTACTACATTTCAAAGTTTATATGGAAAAAGAAAAAGAAGCATTAATATTACAGTTAGTTCACATTCTAAAGAGGATTATAAAGATTTAATA
>JALSNL010000225.1 GCA_026987055.1 Melioribacteraceae bacterium
CCAAGATAATTTTCAATAGTTATAGTAGCTTTTGTTAGTGTTGAAAGAGCTTCTTTCGGCTGTATGGTTTGCATTTCACGATTTTGTGCTTCTTTTGCTTTTTGTCGTGAAGTATTCATAAATTCCTTTACACCATTAATAAATTGATTTGCAAATCTATCAATACCTTGGACTTTATGAAATTCAACACCTAATTGTTTACCAATTTTATTATACGAAAATTTTACTTTTTGAATTAGTTTAGGGAAAGTTTCCTCAATTTCTTTTATATTCCAATGTAAAGCCGAACTATGATAATTTTTTATTTCAGCAATTTTAGTTTTAACCAAATTATTATCAAACTGTTGATTTGTAATTTTGTTTTCTCTTGTTTGGTGTTTTTTAGCACTTTTGTAGTAAGCAAAAATAACAAATACATTTAGTAAACTCATTAACGAAACGGTATCCCATTGAATAAAATCTCTATCCCCACGTTTTCCTTCATCTTTTATAATGGGAATTACAGTTATTTTTTTTGAATTACCAAGTGTGTTGTATATTCTTTCATAAGGATAGGAACGTGTTCGTTTGGGTGATACCCATTTGGAAATTCCAAAAGAAAAATTTTCGTCTTTTATAATTGAACTTGCAGGTAATTCATTGATATTGAAATTATTAAAATCAAATTCTTTTAATTTATACACTAAATTACTTTTATATTCAAGACCTGTTATTTTAGTTCTTATTTCCATTCTTTTTTCTCTCAATATAATCCAATGTTACAAATCTGTATTTTCCTTGATTACGTTCAATTATTTCAAAAATCTCAGTATTATTTTCATTTTCAAAGTTAGTTTTTTTTCTTATAACTTTTTCCAAATCTTTAATAATTTCGTAGCCGATAGAGTTTCTTATTAATTCCCTTGCTACTTTCATAGTTGTTCCGCTTCCAAGGAACGGGGCTAGAACAGTTTCGCCATAATAAGAAAACAATTTTATCAGTCTATAAGCAAGTTCTTCGGGAAATGCTGCTATTCCTTTTTCGAGTTTTGAACCAGGCAAGACATTTGTAATCTCCCAAATAGTTTTATACCAACCGTTAGCTTGAAATTCTTTCGTGTCTATTTTTGATTTTTCTCTAATCTCTCTTGAAATAGAATGATAATTAAATTTCCCTTTTTGAAAAATGATAATACTTTCCAATAAATTGTCGGGATAAAAATACATTGGATACGGATTTTTTAATAAAACGCCACTTCTCTTACTTATCCGTAAATAGCCATCGGGTTTTTTCCAAATAATTTTGTCCCTGTATCTAAATCCTACATTTTGAAAAATTTTAATAGCATCCGCTGTTATCGGATATTTTTTCCCACTAACAAGCATATCATCAATATTTAAGGCAAAAATTCTTCCTTCTTTCAAAACTCTAAATGCTTCTTCTGCCATTTTTCTGATTACACCAAGATATTGGTTGTAATTTTCAAAAAGCCCGTTGTAGTCAAATGGTGCGTTAAAATATGGTGGTGAAGTAACAATAAAATGAATACTTTGGTCTGACAATTCTGCCATACTCATACAATTTCCAAATATCACTTTATGTTTTGTATTCATATAGCAAAATGACCTTATTTTTACTAAACTGGTTTTCTTATTTCTTCTCTCTTTGAATTTGCCAATAATAATAAGATTGATGCAAAGAAAATTAATATAACAATAAAAACTTGTTTAAGTTACAAATTCCGGGGAAAAACCGGCAAGCAATAGATTCGCAACTACATTCTTACGGACAATTTAATCAAAAAAATCAATTAGCTTTTTCAATTAAGTCAAATAAATCAAAAAGTCTTTCCAGCTCATCGTTAGAATAGAATTCTATAGTTATTTGCCCTGCCCCATCTTTTTTCTGTTTACAAGTTACTTTGGTTCCAAAAACATTTCTTAACTTGTTTTCAATATCTTTTTGAGAAATTAGTTCTAAGTTTGATTGAGTATTTTGTGCTTTTTTTTGTGCCCTTTTCCCTTCCGTAATTTCCTTAACCAGCAACTCTACTTTACGAACAGACAAATTATTTTTTTTAATTTTATTTAAAATATTAATTTGCAAATTTTCATCATACAAATTAATCAAAGCTCTGGCATGCCCTGCACTAATTTCATTTTTTACAAGACTATTTTGCACTTCAACGGGAAGTTTAAGTAATCTAATAGAATTAGTAATTGTTGATCTGTCTTTCCCAACTTTTTCGGCAACTTGCTCCTGAGAAAGATTACATTCTTCAATAAGTTCCTTATATGCTTTGGCAACTTCAATGGCATTTAGTTTTTCACGTTGAATATTTTCAATTAAAGCTAAGGCAACCATAGCTTCTTTTGTATCAACTTGAATAATGTAAGCTGGAATTGTTTTATAACCTATCTCTTTACAAGCACGTAATCTACGCTCTCCGGAAATCAATTCATACTGTTTTTCAGACTTACGCCGCACGGTTATTGGCTGGATTAAACCGTTATTTAGTATTGAACGTTTAAGTTCATCTAAAGCATTCGGTTCAAATTCCGTACGAGGTTGATAAGGATTTGGGAGCACGCTAAAGACATCAATTTTTGTAAGTACATCTACTGATGCTCCGTCATCTTCTTTTAACTCTATATCTTTAATATTTACAGGCTTATTTAATTCATTTTGAGGAGTAGGATTGATTAATGCATCTAATCCACGTCCTAAACCACTAAATTTATTTTTACTCATCAATAATTTCTCTATTAATTTTAGAACTTCTTTGTATAACTTCAGAAGCTAGTGCAATATAATCTTTAGCTCCGGTAGAAATGGCATCATAAAGAATAACCGGTTTGGCATAACTTGGGGCTTCTGAAATTTTTACATTTCTGTTAATTATTGTATTAAAAACTTTATCACCAAAGTATTTTTTAACTTCTTCAACAACTTGATTGGACAAATTTAATCTTTTATCATACATTGTTAATAAAACACCGCTTATTTCTAACTCCGGATTTAATTGCTTTTTAACAATGTTTATTGTGTTTAATAATTGTCCCAAACCTTCCAAAGCAAAGTACTCACATTGAACGGGAATAATTACAGAATCCGATGCAGTGAGAGAATTTAATGTAAGTAAACTTAATGATGGCGGACAATCTATAACAATATAATCATAATCGTTTTTAACATTTTGCAATGCTTCTTTCAGTAATTTTTCTCGATCTTCAAAAGAAACAATTTCCACTTCAGCCCCAACCAAGTCGATATTAGACGGGAGCAAATCCAGATTTGGCATATATGTGTTAATTATACAATCTTTAACTTCTTCGGCGCCA
>JALSNL010000226.1 GCA_026987055.1 Melioribacteraceae bacterium
CAAAGCAAAAAAGACTGCAAGTGCTAAAAAATCTTCTGCATCAAAGAAGACCACAGCGGTTAAGAAAACCACAACAACAAAAACCGGTAGAAAGGTTGAAGTAATATCAACAAAGAAAACTAAACGTAAACCTCTTAAAGGATATAGTAAAAAAGACCTTAATGAATTCAAGAAAGTAATTTTAGCCAAAAGAGATGAAATTGTAGAATTATTACAAAACCTAAAAGAACAAATGATGGATACAAGCACCGGGCAATATGTAAATGAGAATACACCTTATTCCCTTCACATGGCTGAACAAGGTACTGATGCGCAAGAAAGAGAAAAACTATATCTTTGGGCACAAAGAGAAACCAAATTTTTAAGTTATCTGGAAGATGCTTTACAAAGAATAGAAAACGGAACTTATGGAATTTGTATTGACAGTTTAACTTCTAAAGAAGGCCCGCATTTAATTCCGAAAGCACGTTTATTGGCAGTTCCTCATACTCAGCATTGTGTGGCTTGCAAAACAAAAAATGCAAAGAAAAAATAATCGTAGTTTATAAAATTGAAAAAATTAAAAGTATTATATATTTCGCTGGGTGTTGTAATTGTTGATCAGTTAACAAAATTATTTGTTAAAGGTTTTTCAATACCGTTTCTTAACATTAATGTTGAAGGAATGCATTACGGACAAAGTATTTCCATTATTGATCCTTACTTTAAGTTTACCTATGTAGAAAATCCCGGAATGGCGTTTGGGATTCATGCAGACGGATATTTTAAACTTTTTCTTTCGTTGTTTTCGCTAATAGCCAGCATTGGAATTTTAGCATATATTTATAAACATCGCAATAAAAAATTTTGGTTTAGAGCAGCTTTTGCTTTAATTTTAGGCGGAGCCATCGGTAATTTAATTGATAGATTTTTTTATGGAATAGCTTACGGATATGCACCTTTTCTCTACGGAAAGGTTGTTGATTTTCTTCATGTAGATGCATTCGGTTTTACTGTTTTCGGCAGAACTTATGATAGCTTTCCAATATTTAATATTGCCGATTCTGCAGTAACCATTGGAGTTATAATTCTTCTTTTATTCCATAAAAGTTTTGAAGATAAAAATGAAACTGAAGATACCATTGATAACAAGAAAGAAGTGGCGAATAACCAAGATGAAAATAAGATAATTGAAAAAGAAAATTTGAAAGATGACAATAATTACAGAGAAGAAGTTAGTACTTAAAATAACCGAAGGTCAAAAAAAAGAAAGAATAGACAGTTATTTAGCCAATCATATAGAATTTACTTCCCGTTCTAAAATTCAAAAGTTAATTAAAGGTAATCTTGTAACAGTTAACGGAAATGTAATAAAAGCGAATTACCTTGTAGAACCCTCGGATGAAATAATTGTTACAATTCCGGTTACTCCAAGACCCGAAAATGTTGAAGCGGAAAACATTCCTTTGGATATTGTTTACGAAGATGAATATTTACTTGTAGTAAACAAACCGGCGGGAATGGTTGTTCATCCTTCGCTTGGTAATTATTCCGGTACTTTGGTTCACGCATTGCTTTATCATACACAAAATAAATTAAGTAATATAAACGGAGATGTAAGAGCCGGCATTATTCATAGAATAGATAAAGACACAAGCGGATTACTTGTTGTTGCAAAAAATGAAAACGTACATTCCGAAATTGCCAAACAATTTGCAGCACATACAACGGAACGTGAATATTGGGCATTATGTTGGGGAAAGTTTAAAAATAGCACGGGTGAAATAATCGGCAATATTGCACGTAATAAAAAAGATAGAAAATTATTTGCAGTTTCCAAAGATGAAGGAAAACATGCCCACACTTTTTACGAAGTAATAGAAGAATTTGATTTTCTCTCTTTAATAAAACTGAATTTAAAAACCGGAAGAACGCATCAAATAAGAGTTCATCTCGATTACATAAATCATAATATTTTTGGAGATCCGGTTTACGGCGGTAGAAGAATAAATTACGGTTATGAATATCCGAAGATTAAAGCACGTGTAAATAATTTATTAAAATTGATTGATAGACAAGCATTGCATGCCAAAACGTTGGGGTTTATTCATCCCGTTACAAAAAAGAAAATGACGTTTGATTCACCTTTGCCTAATGATTTTAATAATGTTTTAATGGAATTAAAAAAATAAACTTTAACCTTTGATAATTTCAATACTTCCTTTAACCGGAATTTTTATATGGTATGTTTTTTTACGTTTATTTGTTAAATAACTTTCACGCAGCCAAGGATTATATAATTTCAATATTTTATAATTAATTCCGTAACTTTTTGCAAAGTCAGCCCAATCTTTAACCTTCCCTTTTACAACAACATCAGTAGTTTTAAAAGGTTTGTGTAGTTGTTCGGGTTTAATATCAAAGCCATATTTTTTAGGATTTTGCATCATAATTTTTGCAGCAATAATTCGTGGAACATATCTCGAAGTTTCTTCACCTAAAACAATGTTATAATAATTATGTGTTTTTTGTCTTTTAAGCTGATCCGATATTCCGGTAATTCCCATATTGTAAGATGCGGCAACCAACGTCCAATTGTGAAATTTATTATATGCTTCATTAAAATAATTACAAGCAGCTTCGGTAGATTTTTCAACATTATAACGTTCATCCACTTCTTTGTTTATTTCCAAACCGTGTTGCTTTGCTGCATCTTTTTTAAATTGCCAAAATCCCACGGCATTTTTAGGTGAAGTTACATTTAACAAAGTACTTTCCGTAACGCATAAATATTTAAAATCATCGGGGATATTATTTTTCTTAAGTATAGGCTCAATAACTGGGAACCATCTGTTAGCACGTTTAAGTGTTAGTATTGTAACGGAATGCCAATATGTGTTTACAATAAATTCACGTTCAACACGTTCATAAACTTCAAAATTATATAAAGGAACATTCTCACCGAATATTTTTATTTTCTTAGGAACATTCGGAATAACTATTCTATAACCTTGCGGAAAGTTTGTGCTATCGGGATCTTCTGTTTTAGTATTGTTTGGAATAGTAAAACTTTGAAGAAAAAAAACAGGCACAATGAAAATTATAAATACAACAAATATTAATATTAAAAATTTATAATTGGATTTTTCTTTTTTTTGCATTGTTACTTCCCATAGTTAAAATTAACTTGAATAAATAAATTTTATTTCCGCAACAATATATAAAATTACATGAAAATTTAAATTTAAACTTTAGGAAATATATTGGATTCTACTGGTGTAGATGATCACTCCTCAACAATGTTGTATTGATTTACTATATTAAAATTTTCCCTTAATG
>JALSNL010000227.1 GCA_026987055.1 Melioribacteraceae bacterium
TTTAGCACATGCTACTTCGATTGAAGATATAAAAAATTATAAATTTCCTGACCCTTTTGCAGAAGGAAGGTTTGATAACGCTGAAGCTGCAATTGAAAAGTATGGTAAAGACTATGCTATAGTTGCAGATTTGGAAACGGTTTTTTTTGAAACCTCTTGGTATTTAGTTGGTTTGGAAAAACTTCTGCTTGATATGGCAATGGGCGAAGATTACGTTCCCGTATTGTTTGATAAAGTAATGGAAGTAAACGTTGCTGTTGGCAAAAAACTAATTGAAATGGGTGCCGATATTCTTTGGGCCGGAGATGATTTCGGTTCCCAAAACGGAATGCTGATTGCTCCTGAAATGTGGCGTCATTATTTTAAACCACGAATTAAAGAAATGTTTCAAGAATTTAGAAGTGTAAACTCCAATGTAAAACTTGCTTGGCATAGTTGCGGTTCTATTGTTCCGATAATTCCCGACTTTATCGAAGTTGGTTTGGATATCCTAAACCCCATACAACCTTTGGCAACAGGAATGACACCCGAATATCTTAAAGGAAACTTCGGGAATGAATTATGTTTTTTCGGTGGGATAGATATTCAAGATCTTTTACCAAACTCAACACCCGAAGAAATTAAAACGGAAGTAAAAAGACGCATTAACGTTCTTGGTGATAATGGCGGATACATAATTGCTCCGGCTCATAATATTCAGGATGATACTTCCGTTGAAAATATTTTAGCTTTTTTTGAAGCTGCAAAAAATCCTTATTAATAAATTTTATACTTTACAATAGTCCATAGTAATTTCTTTTAATAACTTAATCTAATTATGATTAATAAATTTATTCAAGTAGCTCAAACAGTGGAAACAAATGTTAATGTAATTCCAGAAACGGAAGCCGCATTAAATGAAATTCTAAACTCTATTATAAACGATGAAGGGAAAATAGTTTTATCAGAATTTCGGTTTACTCAAAAGAAATTACTAAATAAATTTATAAACACTAACAATAATATAATTTCACATCCAACCGATAACGAACTTGCTAAAGCCAAATACGGAATTACCGATGCCTTTGCCGGTATTGCCGAAACCGGTTCTGTGTGTGTATTAAACGATGATTCAATGAGCGGAAGTTACAGCCTTTTTGTAAACACTCATATTGCAATTATAAATTCAAAAGATATTGTTGCAAGACCGAGAAATATTTTTCAATCGGAACCTTACAAATCAATTGCATTAAAAAAAGATTTTGTTTTTATCAGCGGTTCAAGTGCTACTGCAGATATGGGACCTTTGGTTCGCGGAGTTCACGGTCCGGCTAAATTGCACGTTATAATTTTGGAATAATTTTTTATTATGGAAAAAGTTAATGCCATAAAAAATATTCACCCGAGAGAAGTTGCAGATAAAAGTGTGCAAGGGAATTTGCAAAAAGCAATTGATATGTCTTTGCAAATTGAAAGCAAAGCCGTAAGAAAAAATACACAATCGTTTAACACCAACAGATACAAAGCAAAAACTAATATAACCGATTATGAAAATCTTAAAGATGAAGTTCGTAAAATTAAAGAAGAAGCAATAAATGATTTACCAAGCTTATTATTGAGATTGGAAAATTCAGTTAAAAAAAACGGCGGTACATTCTATTTGGCAAAAGACGCCGATGATGCAAGCAAATATATTACCGGAATTTGTAAACAACATAATGCGGAATTGGTTGTTAAAGCTAAGTCAATTACATCGGAAGAAATAAAATTAAATGACTATTTGGAAAAAGCCGGAATTGAAATTGCCGAAACCGATTTGGCGGAATTTATTTTGCAAGTTTCCGGTGAACAACCTTCACACATCGTTGCTCCGGCAATTCACCGCAGCCGGGAAAGAATATCGGAATTATTCAAGGAAAAATTTAACTCTAAACTACCACTTGAAACAGGAGAAGATTTAACAAAATTTGCCCGCGATATTTTACGTAATAAGTTTCTAACTGCCGGTGTTGGAATAAGCGGAGCAAACGTAATAGCAGCAGATACCGGAACGTTACTGCTTGTTGAAAGCGAAGGCAATATTCGTATGGTTACACAAGCACCTTCTGTTCATATTGCTATTGCCGGAATTGAAAAAGTAATTCCGCATAGAAAAGATTTATGGAAGTTTTTGGAATTGTTGGCACCAAGTGCAACGGGACAAAATTTAACTTCCTACACACATATTATTAAACCTCCTTTAAATATTCCTCCTTTTTCTTTTGACGGAAGAGAAAAGAAAAAACGTGAATTTCATCTTGTGCTAATTGATAACGGCAGAACAAAAATGCGGGACGACAATGTTTTCCGTGAAGCTCTTTACTGCATAAGATGCAGTGCTTGTATGAATGTGTGCGCAAATTTTCAAACTGTTGGCGGACATGCTTTTGGCGGTGAAACTTATCCCGGTGGAATTGGAGGCAGTTGGGAAGCTTGGACAGGTAATTTAAACAAAGCTCAGTTTAGTGATTTGTGTACCGGTTGTTCAAGGTGTGTAACAGAATGTCCGGTTCGTATTGATATTCCTTGGCTTAACGAAAATTTAAGAAATCGATTAAACAAAAATAATCACAATAAAATTCTAACTTCAATTATCAGCGGAGTATTACCTTCTGACAAAGATGATAAAACCGCAACACTTCAAAAACAATTTTTTGCAAATTACTCAACAATTGCGAAGTGGGGAAGTAAGTTCCCGAATTTGTTTAATAAATTATCTGATACAAATATTGCAAAATCTTTTGCCGAGAAATTTTTATCTGTTGATAAACGGAGAAGATTTCCGAAGTTTACTAACGAAACCTTAGTTAAACAATTTACAAATAAAGTTTATGGTACAAATAAAACCGGAGATAGTAAAAATATTTTGCTTGTAGCGGATTTGTTTACAAATTATTCAAGACCCCAAGCAGGTATTGCTACAATTGAAGTTCTTAAGCAATTTGGTTTTAATGTTACACTCAGTAAAATCGGTAACGAAGGCAGGGATTCGCTTTCGCAAGGATTTCTTAAAACATCGAAAAAACGTGCAGTCGAAACAGCTAAGTATCTGTTGAAATATATTTATCAAGGTTACGATGTTATTGTTATTGAACCTTCCGTATTAGCTCTTTTCAGAAAAGATTATAAACATTTTATAAGTGAAGAAATGTTTGAACGTCTAAAACTAAAATGTTTTGAACCCTTAGAATATTTACAAAAAAATGTTAAAGAAAATAATCTTACTCTAAAAAATTATTTTAAGACTGATGAAATTAAAAACCAACCGAAAATATTTTTTCACAGTCATTGTCAACAAAGATCAATTTATACTGAAGAACCAACTATAAAATTACTTAGTGAGCTGGGTTTTATTGTTGAAAGTTCAAATGTTGAATGCTGCGGAATGGCTGGAAGCTTTGGTTATAAAAAGCAATATTATGATTTAAGTGTAGAAGTCGGAAAAGAATTAATCGGGCAGATTGAATCATCAAAAACAAAAAATGAAGAAATGATTGTTCTTGCAAGCGGTGTTTCGTGTCATGAGCAAATGGGTGATTTGGGAAAAACCGATACAATTCATCCTATGGAATTATTAGTTAAATATTTAAGATAGAGGGAAAGTTGAAATCTCATTTTATTGCTGTCGATTTTGGTGCCGGGAGCGGACGTGTTATTCTAGGTATATTGAATAACGATAAGTTAACTCTAAATGAAGTTCACCGATTTGAAAATAAAATGATTGAAAAGAACAATCATCTTTATTGGGATTTGGATTATTTGTTTAACGAACTGATTACCGGACTAAGCAAGATTGACGAAAAGATAAAGAAAGAAATTTTAAGTATTGGTATTGATACTTGGGGTGTTGATTATGCTTTTATTGATGAAGATGGTGAAATTATTGATAATCCTTTTGCATACAGAGATTCCAGAACCAACGGAATAATGAAGGAAGTTTTTAATATCATTCCTAAAAGAAAAATTTATGAACATACCGGAATACAGTTTTTACAATTCAATACAATTTTTCAATTATATAGTGAACTTAAATTCAATAAAGAGCAAATAGAGAAAGCGAAATCATTTTTGTTTATGCCTGATGTATTCAACTATTTTTTAACAGGAAAACAATTATCCGAATATACAATAGCATCAACCTCGCAATTGATAAATGCGGAAAGTAAAAATTGGGACGAAGAAATAATTAAAGATTTACAATTGCCAATTCAAATATTCCCGCAAATTGTACAACCGGGTAAAATAATCGGTTTATTAAAAGAAGATATACAAAAGAGTACAGGTTTATCAAACGTTGATATTATTGCGGTTGGTGCACATGATACTGCAAGTGCTGTAGCTGCAGTTCCTGCAATTGAAAATAGCAATTGGGCTTATCTAAGTTCAGGTACTTGGTCTTTGCTTGGGGTTGAAGTTAAAGAACCGGTGATAAATGATATATCGTTTAACGATACTTTTACAAATGAAGGCGGCATTGAAGGAACGATAAGATATTTGAAAAACACAATGGGTTTATGGATTTTTGAACAAACAATTAAGAGCTGGGAGAAAGTCGGTTATAAAAAAGATTACAATCAATTGTTCAAACAGGCTGCCGAAACACAACCTTTTAGATCAATAATTAATCCGGATGATATAACTTTTCTTAATCCGAACGACATGCCTGCAGCAATAAAAAATTATTGTGAAAGAACAAATCAAAAAGTACCCGTAAGCAAAGGTGAATTTGTAAGATGTATTCTGGAAAGTCTGGCATTAAAATATAAATTCATTCTTGAAAAAATAAATGAACAATTAAAAGAGCCTGTTAAAGTTTTACATATAATTGGCGGCGGTTCGCAAAATGAAATGCTCAATCAATTTACTGCTGATGCTACCGGTATTAAAGTTGTTGCCGGTCCGGTAGAAGCTACGGCAATTGGAAATATTTTAATGCAGGCAATTGCAAAAAATAAAATAAAAAATCTGGCGGAAGGGAGAAATATTGTCGGCAATTCGTTTAGGTTAAAAATATTTCAACCACTGAAAACAAAGAATTGGGAAAAAGTTTATAAAAGTGTCAAAATATTATTTGTTTAACTTTAAAAATACAGTAATCATATTTTCAAATTCTAATTTTTATTCAAAAATAAGTAAGACATCACGAAAATTAAATGAACGAAATTTCTACTATATTCTTTCCCTTAAATAAAATTACTATACGAAGTTAAAATTTTGTCTCCGGCTAAATAAACCTTTAGAGGGTTAACTATTTCTTTAAAATTACGATAGTTAAATAATGTAACAATTACTCCAAATAAATTACATTAATATTTAAATATTATGCCTTATATGCCAGAAACAAATTGGTTTTCGGATTTTCAAATAGTCCTCTCTTTACAAAAGAGAGGATTTAGGTGAGTTATAAAAATGAATCAATCCGAAAACCAATTTGTTGTTAGTATATTAAAATTATGGATTATAAAAAAGTAAGAATGAGTAAAGAAAAAGTAAAATTAAGAATTGAACCGCTTGGGAAAGAACTATTAGTAAATAAAGATACACCTCTAAAAGATATTGTCTTTCAATATGGAATTGAATTTCCTTGTGGTGGTGAAGGTTATTGCGGCGGGTGTAAAGTTAAACTGCTGAAAGGTGAAGTTAAAAATCCTGAAAAACATGCCGAACTAAATTACAAACTTGGACTTGAAGAAAATTACCGTCTTGCATGTAAAAGCAAAATATGCGAAGATACTGTTGTAGAAATTCCTCAATTCAATTCAATTGTTTTAACAGATAATTCCAAATATTTTTTTACACCCAAAACCGGCTATGGAATAGCAATAGATTTAGGCACAACAACCATTGTAGCTCAACTTGTTGATTTATCCAACGGTCATGTTATTGGCGTGCAAACCGCAAGAAATCCTCAAACGCAATTTGGTTCCGATATCATGTCAAGAGTTTTACATGGAATGAATAGTCAAGGGAAAGAAGAATCTCAAAAACTTATTAGAGATGAACTGGATAATATGGTTCAAATTCTAATTAAAGAAAAAAATGTTGAAATTGAAAAAATAATTATCGTTGGTAACACGGTAATGCATCATTTATTTTGTGGTTTTGATGTTACACCGTTGGCTAGTTATCCTTTTGAAACGGAACATAAAGAAAGTGTTGTCTTTTCTCCCGGTAATTTGGGATGGGACTTACCTTCAAAAACTAAAATTATATTTGTCAGACCTATTGCAAGTTTTATCGGTAGTGATATACTTGCAGGTATAGTAGCTTCAGGTATGCACCAAAAGTGTAATTTTACATCTTTAATAGATTTGGGAACAAACGGAGAAATAGTTGTAGGATGTTGCGATAAAATTTTATGTGCTTCTACTGCCGCCGGTCCTGCTTTTGAAGGTGCAAATATTCAAATGGGAATGTCTGCAATGTCCGGTGCTATTGCTTCCGTTGATGTTGTTGATAATAAAATTAATTACCATGTAATCGGAAACCAAGAACCAATCGGAATATGCGGTAGCGGATTAATTGATGCTATTAAAGTTTTTATAGAGCAAGGTATAATTGATTCCGGTGGGGCAATTGTAGGAAATACTGAAAAACTGATGCTAAGTGAAAATGTTTACATTACTCAAAAAGATATTAGGGAATTTCAATTGGCAAAAGGTGCCATCGCTGCGGGACTTCAAATATTGGTAAATAAACTTAACAAAAGTATTTCCGATATTACACGTATTTTAATTGCCGGTGGGTTTGGTAATTTTATAAATACAAAAAATATAATAGATATTGGTATGTTAAAAGTAAGAGAAAGAAAAATTAAAAAATTCGGTAACAGTGCATTAATTGGGGCCAAAATGTTTCTTTTTTATGATGATTATTCCTTTACCGAAATCATTAATAAAATTGAACATGTTTCTTTAGATGCCGATAAAGATTTTCAAGATATTTTTGTTGATAAAATGTTTTTTACAGAATCTGTACTTTTGTAGCGATTGTTGATTTTATAAAAGAAAAATCATAATAATTACATTTCTTATTTAAGTTTCAAATCTAATACCCAAAACTGTAAAGTTTCACAAGGTTGTTGATGCTTTTCTTTTTGGTTTAGGCAAGATAAGAGAACTTGGGGTAACGTAAGGAGCCCGTAGGGCGACTGGAGTTACCCCAAGTTCTCTCGAAAAAAAAGTTGCCATGTAGAAAAAAAAGCATCCAAATGAAAACTTGTTTATTTAATTTTGCTTCAACTAAAAAGGAAATTAAATATGAAACAAGTATATCATTCAAATGCCGTAACTAATTTACACATTAGAAGTGAAATTAGAAATAGCAATTTGACCAATTTGGAATTAGCAACTAAGTTTAACACCTCTGTTGCAACAATCAGTAAATGGAAAAATAGAGAAGAGCTTGCTGATAATAGTTCTGCTCCCAAGAAAATAAATTATGCTCTTAATGATATTGAACAGAGTTTGATAACTTCTATAAGGAAAACCACTTGGCTACCCCTTGACGAAGTTTGGGAAATGATGTTGGAGCAAAAGACAACCATTACTCGTAGCTCTGTGTACAGAACATTTTGTAGAAATAACCTAAGCAAAGTACCTCAAGAAAAAAGAGATAAAGCTAAGAAGTTCAAAGAGTATGAACCAGGATATTTACATATGGACGTTACCTATTTACCAAAATTTGATGGTGTTAAATATTACCTTTTTGTTGCAATAGACAGAGCAACGAGAACTCTTTATTTTGAAGTATATGATGCTAAAACAAGCGAGAATACTGAATCGTTTATGAACAATTGCTTAGAGTATTTTCCCTTTAACATTACTCATGTTCTTACTGATAATGGATTAGAATTTACTAACAGACTCATTAAATCAAAGAAAGGTAATCTTTGTACTAAACCTTCTAAACTGGATGTTATTTGTGAAGATAACAAAATAGACCACAGACTTACTAAGCCGGCAACACCTAAAACAAACGGGATGGTAGAGAGAGTCAATGGAACTATTAAAAATGGAACAATACTTAAAGAAAAATATAAAAACTTAAATGAAATGATTGCTGCATTAAATGTTTTTCTTATTCACTATATGTTATACAGAAGGCACGGTGGAGTCAGAAAAGAGCTTAATGTGAAAACTCCTTTTAATGCTTTAGAAAAATGGTATGAATTAAAACCAGAACTTTTTAATCAAAATCCTTTGGATTTTAAAACTAAATTATTAACTTTGAAACAACATTATTATACAAAGTTTCGTAAACAACCTTGTGAAACTTGACACAAAACCATAAAAAAAGCTTACCTACAAAATTGGCGTGCAAATGAACATGACCGGGAAAGAATTAATTTTTAAAGTATTTAATAATCAAAAAGTTGATAGAGTTCCTTGGATACCTTATACGGGAATTCAAGTTGGAAGTTTAAGCGGAGCTACAGCAGAAGACTTGCTTAAAAATGAAAATCTACTTGTAGCAAATTTATTAAAAGCCCATAGTTTATACGGACCTGATGGAATGCCAGTCATTTTTGATTTACAACTTGAAGCTGAAATATTAGGTTGTGATTTAATGTGGGCGGAAAAAGCTCCTCCTTCGGTAAGAACTCATCCGCTGAGTGAAAGAAAAAATATCGATTTGGAATTACCAAAAAAGGAAGACGGACGTTTACCTTTGGTGCTTAACGTTATGAAGAAAATGAAGCAAGAGGTTGGTGATACAACTGCACTTTATGGCTTGATATGCGGACCTTTAACATTAGCTTCGCATCTGCGGGGTATGAATCTTTTTATGGATATGTATGAAGATGAAAATTTTGTACAAGAAATAATAAATTTTTCTACAGATGTGTTTCTTAAAATGGCAGATTTTTACATCGATGCCGGAATGGATATTATTGCCGCAGTTGATCCAATTGTTTCGCAAATATCTCCGGATTCTTTTACACAATTTTTGCACAAACCATACACGAAAATATTTTCATATTTAAAAGAGAAAAATGTATTCAATGGTTTTTTTGTTTGTGGAGATGCTACAAAAAATTTGAAAGTAATGTGCAACACAAAACCAGATAGTATTTCAATTGATGAAAACATAGATATTGTTGCAGCAAAAAAAATTACGGATGAACATAATATTGTAATCTCCGGTAATATTCCGTTAACATCCGTTATGTTACTTGGTACACAACAAGACAATCAAAAGTATTCAATTGAACTGATGGAAAAACTTGGAAATAAAAATTTTATTTTGGCACCCGGTTGTGATATGCCTTATGATGTACCGCAAGAAAATATAGTTGGAATTGCTCAAGCAGTGCAAGATCCAAAAGCAACAAAATTGTTTTTGAAAAATTATGTTAAAGATGAAATAACTTTAGAAGTTGAATTGCCGGATTATAAAAATTTGGATAAACCTTTAATTGAAGTCTATACAATAGATTCCGCTACATGTGCCGCTTGCGGTTATATGACAATGGCTGCAATGGAAATGAAAAATATATTCGGTAATAAAATTGAAGTTAGAGAATACAAAATTACAGAACCGGAAAATATAGTTCGTATAGGGAAATTGGGAATTAAAAATTTACCAACCTTAGTAATAAACGGTCAACCAAAGTTTATTTCAATCATTCCTAATAGAACAACACTTAAAAAAGAAATAGAAAATTATTTATAAATTTTTTTTTGAAAAGAATTAATTCAAAAATTAAAATATTATTGATAACCGGATTCCTCGGTTCCGGAAAAACCACTTTAATCAACAGACTTATTGATTTTTATAAGTCAAAAAAAATTGCTTTGATTATAAATGATTTTGGTAAAATTGTTGTTGACGGAACTTTATTACGGAATCAATTTGGTGATCAAAAATCTACTGTTTATGAAATAGCAAACGGTTCAATTTTTTGTACATGCTTAAGTGCCGAACTTGTTAAATCACTAAACTATTTTATTAATATAAATCCGGAAATAGTAATTATCGAAACTTCCGGTTTGTCCGATCCTTCAACTTTTCAAAAGATATTAACAGATAATAAACTATATGATTTTTATACTATAGCAAACTCTATATGCACAATCGATTCAACAAATGTATTACATCTTTCCAAAAAAATTATTGCCATAGAAAAACAAATTTTATCAAGCAATTTAATTTTAATAAATAAAAGTGATTTAATTAGTGAAAAAGAATATCAAAAGATTGAAGAGTTTGTTAAATCGAAAAACAAAAATTCAGACATTATAAAATCCGAATATGCAGAGTTTAACTTGGAGCTACTTAAAAATAAGTCATCTATTAAATTCTTGGATGATGCGGTTACTTGTAATACTGTTTCAACAAGACCAGGCAGTATTTTATTAAAACAAAAGGAAATTACTTTAATAGAAATTGAAAAATTTTATACTAAAATTAGTAAGTATCTATTACGTATAAAGGGATTTTTAAAAATAAAAAATGAATCGTATTATATATCCGATAACCATAGAAAGTTACAAATTAAAAAATTTAACAAAAATAAAATAACAAAATACGGATTATCGGTTTTATTAAATAAAAACTATATTCCTATAGTAGAAAAAGAATGGAATAATTTTGATAATAGTGTAAACAAATTACGAGGTTAATATGGATGAACTGTTGCATCAATTAGCAGTTTGCATTGAACGGGGAAAAGTAAATATAAATTCACCATTTCCTGCTGATTTAAAGGGTCAAGAAGGTGCAGACGAGCTTACAAAAAAAGCTTTGGATAATGGAATAAAACCTGAGGTTATATTAAATGATGCTCTAATGATTGGAATGCGAAAAGTTGGCGATAAATTTGAACAAGGCAAAGCATTTATTCCCGATATGCTTATTTCGGCAAAAGCAATGAACGCTGCAATGGTTCATCTCAAACCGTTTTTTGAATCGGGGCAAGTTGAACTAAAAGGTGATTTTATTATTGGTACGGTTGCCGGGGATTTACATGATATCGGAAAGAATATTGTTAAAATGGTTTTAACCGGTGGTGGTTGGAATGTAATAGATTTAGGCTCTGATGTAAAAGCGGAAAAGTTTGTTGAAACATTGAAACAACATCCCAAAGCTTTGGTTGGAATGAGTGCTTTACTAACAACAACAATGATGCAAATGGAAGTAACAACCAAAGCTATCAAAGAAATATCGCCCGAAACAAAAGTGTTTGTTGGAGGAGCTCCCTTATCACAAGAGTTTAGCGATAAAATTGGAGCTGACGGATATTTCCCCGATCCGAATAAGTTTATAAAATATCTGGAAGAAATTATATAACGGTTTTAAGTATATTTAATTTATTATAAAGTTCTAAAATAATATGAACAACAAAAATAAATTTCAACAATTTCAATTTTCTCCGAAAGTTACTTCTTTACAAGTAAATTTGAAAAATATAATTTATCAAACCGGTTACAGTTCTAAATTGGAATTCCCAAATTATGATTTGTTAAAAAGTCTGTTAAACGAAATTAAAAATATAATTAAACCTGTTAGTGCTTTTGTTGTTATTCCTAAGGCAAGTTGTAATATTAAAAATAGTAGTCTTGATATTGGTGGCGTTCAATTTTATACGGCAGGAATAATTTCCTATCCCTTAAAACAAATATCACGAGCTGTGTTTTTTGTTGCTTCAATCGGAAAAGAATTTGATGAATTTTTAATAGAGAAAAAAAAAGAGACTGATTCGTTCACGGAATATTTAGTAAACTTAATCGGTTCGGAAATTACAGAGTCCCTTGTTAAATGGACTTATGAAAAAATAATTGAGTATGCTAAAAAAGAAAATATTAAATGGAGCAATAAATACAGCCCGGGTTACTGCGGTTGGAATGTAAATGAACAAAAAAAAATATTTGGTTTTTTCTCAAAAAATATTTGTGGTATAACACTTACGGAATCATCATTAATGCTTCCTATAAAATCTGTTAGCGGATTAGTTGCCTTAGGAAAAGATATTACTTGGCAGGAATATCCTTGTGATATTTGCAAAGTACCGCATTGTTACAAAAATAGAAGAAGTATATTAGTATAAAAGGAGAATAATGAAGAAGATAACGGAAATGATTAAAGAAGGAAAAGTATTACTTTCCGACGGAGCTTGGGGAACCTTTTTACAAGCTGAAGGTCTGAACCAAGGGGAATGTCCTGAATTGTGGAATGTAACTCATAAAGACGTTGTATTAAAAATTGCAAAAAGTTATATAGATGCCGGCTCCGACATGATTGAAACAAATACTTTCGGTGGAAACAAAGTTAAGCTATCACATTACGGTTTAGCGGAAAGAACTTATGAGTTGAATAAAGCCGGTGCGGAAATTTCAAGAGAAGCAGCCGGAGGTAAGATTGTTCTTGGTTCTATAGGTCCAACCGGTAAAATATTAATGATGGGTGATATTACCGAAGAAGAATTATACGATGCTTTTACAGAACAAATTAAAGGTTTGCGAGACGGCGGGGTTGATGCAGTTTGTATAGAAACTTTTTTTGATCTTAAAGAAGCGGAGATAGCTATAAGTGCTGTAAGGGAAAATACGGATTTGGAAGTAATCCTAACATTCTCGTTTGATAAAAGTCCGGCAGGTTTTAATACAATGATGGGAGTTTCTCCTAAAGCTTTAATTGAACAATTTGGAAAAGATGTTGATATTATAGGAACAAACTGCAGTAACGGTTTTGAAGGAATGATTGACATCGTAAAAGAAATGAGAGAAGTAAATAATGAAATTCCTATTCTTGTTCATGCAAATGCTGGTATGCCCGTTTCCACAGGCAGAGAAGTTAAT
>JALSNL010000228.1 GCA_026987055.1 Melioribacteraceae bacterium
AGCTTACTAAAACTTCAGGTAATAGTAATTTTGCAATGGGTAATAAATCTATAGTAGACATCTGTTATATTTTGATAACAAATATCTAACTTTTTATCCAAACTCCACAGGTTTTGGGATTGTTCCGAAACATAGCTGACCAAATACAGCTATTAAAAGATAGAGGAATGTTGTTTCGTGATGAAACATCAGCTCAACATTTTCTGGAAAACATTAGTTACTATCGCCTTAAAGGCTATTGGTGGGATATGCAACAAGACAGAATTACGCATACCTTCACTCCAAACACCTATTTTGAAAGTGTTGTTGAACGATATAATTTTGACAGACATTTACGTCTAATTCTTTTTGATGCAGTTGAAAGGATTGAAATTGCTTTAAGAACTAAAATGATTTACCATCTATCAATATCGTATGGTGCAACTTGGTATCTTGACAGTAATTTGTTTGTTGAGCAAAATAAACACGTTGAACATATAAATCATCTTCAAAGAGAATTTGGATATAGTCAAGAAATTTTTATAAAAGACCACAAGAGAAAACATCCGAATACTAATGCAGAAGCTTGGAAAATAATGGAAATTGCTTCAATGGGAACACTCTCTAAATTTTATAAAAATTTAAATCATCAATTACCCGAAAAATCACTTATTGCAAAAGAAATGGGACTTAACTTGCATAGTGAACTATCCAGTTGGCTAGAAGCAATAGTTTATGTAAGAAATATAATTGCACACCATTCGAGACTTTGGAGTAGAAATATGGTCAAAAGACCTATTGACAACATTAATAATCCAATCGGAATTTGGTTTGATAATAACCTACTGCCTGTTCAAAGGAAAAAACCTTTTTTAATTATATCATCAATGATATATATGTGTAATAAAGTTACACCAAACCACCAAATAAAAGAAAAGATACTAGCGATAATTGATAATAATCCAGAAGTTCCAATTTATAAATTAGGTTTCTTAAATAATTGGAGGTCTGAACCATTATGGGAATAATCACTGGCTACAACAAAAAATATACGTAATTGCGGTTTTTGTGCCAAACTCAAAGTTTGCACCTTTGAATAAAGTTTAGTGCTATATTGAAAATTAAGTGCTTTAAAGTCCGCAACTACGCATATTCAAATCGTTACCACACATAAAAAAGAACTATAATGAAACTAATAATTGATTATAATGATTTTATTAAAGAACTTAACAGGTTATTGGTCAAAGGAAATGAACTTTATAATAAAAATAATACTACAAAAGAAAATAATTTTGACAGAGTAAAAGAAGAAATTAAAGAATGGGAAAATACAGTATTTAATTATTTAAATAAATCTTTTCAACCTAAAAACAATGAATTTGCAATTTCATTCCATAATTCTTATAAACAAAGATTTAATGTTAGTAATCAACAAAAATCCTTTAATCAGTTGAAAAAAGAATTATTTGAAGATCTGAATGAAAGAATAAATACTTTAACTTATTATAAAAGAATACTATCTATTTCTGATATTATAACCAAACCCAAAGGGGTTGATTTAGAAAAAAGAAAAACATTCTCAACAGAACAAATTTTAGACTTAATTTTAGAAAAACTTTATATACTTTACGATAATTCTTATCATTCTATTGAAATGATTTTGCAGGGAAATGGTATCGAAATAAAAAGGTATGGAGAAGAAAGAGAATTTGCAAAATTATTAGAAAAATATGGATATGTAAATCTGTTACATACTAGAACTGTTTCTGCACAACTTACAACTGAAGGGAAAATATATGTTGAGAACAAAAGAAAAGCTAAACAAACAGATTACGAAAAAATAAGCAGTTCAAAAGAAGAAATAAATAATAAGATAAATGAAATAATAGAAACATTATCAAAGTTAGGGTTTGGTCAAGAAATATTATTTGAAGAGCTTGAAGAACTAAAAGATTTATATGGAAAAATTAATAAAAAGAATTGGGGACAGTTATTAAAAGGTAAACTTATTGATTTAGGATTAGCTCAAATTATCAATATGGATACTGTAAACCTAATTTATAAAGAATTAACAAAGCAAATATTAAATTTACCATAAAATGAAAAAGAAACCTATTGAATTACATCCTGTGTTAAACCGTTCAGAAATAGCTAAATTTTTCAGAACTCTTTGGTTAGGCAAACCACCAAAATTAGTTGGAAAATCTGCAGTAACAGGCCATTTAACAAACCCAGCTACAAAGAGAAAAGTGACTATGCGTATTAATGAAATACTTAAAATAGCAGATGTAATAAAAATTGGTGCGACGGGCGACACTTTATCAAGAATGGACAAAGAAGATTATAGAGGAAACTGGGAATTTGTTTCGCGAGTTTATAAGACAAAAAGTTTGGAAAGAGCAAAAGAATATGAAGTAGAATTGATTAAAAAGTTTAAGAAATCTTACCCAAGTCAAGTTAAAAACATTTCAGAAGCAAAAGCAGGAAGGTTAACAACTTATAACGGATTTTATTACATTTATGTAGTGTTTAATATTGATGAATAATAAAGAAATACGTGTGGTAACAATATATATAAGGCATTGGGCGACAAGTGGTTAAATTAAAAGATGTGAATATTAATAAACGGCATAGTAAATTGAAAGTTGGGTGTTTCAAACCGCCCAACGCCTCATATACTCACCGTTGTGCATAATTAGAACGAACGAAAAATGAACCTTCTAATAAGAAAAATTTACAACATAAAAACAATTATAATTTTGTCGGCTATTGGAGTAACAATAACCATTTATTCTTTATTACAAAAAAAAGAACCAATTTCAACCTTTAATAATGAACAATCTAAAATAACCATTATAGATTTAAGACATAACAGCGAAATAAACTATCTGTTGTTTGCTGGATTGTTTCTAATTGCTATATCTTTGGCATTATTTCTCATCAAACAATATTTTTCAGATGATAGTAATATTGAAAGAAATCTCCTGACACCAAAAGAAAAACAAATTTTAGAATTAATTAAACAAGGCAAAACTAATAAAGAAATTGCAAGTGAATTATTTATTAGCGTTAGTACAGTTAAAACTCATATTAATAACATTTTTAAAAAGGAAAAAGTTTCCAAAAGAGATGAATTATTAAAAAAACACCTAAATTATCGGTACTAATACCAAAATCCAACCTTTATATGTTATTAATTCGGTATTTTATACTTGTTTTGCACTTATAATTTTAAAATAAGTAAGTATGAAATTAATCACAACAATTGTATTTGTTACCTTAATGGTTCAATCAGTATTTTCGCAAGACATTGAAAAATGTAGAGAA
>JALSNL010000229.1 GCA_026987055.1 Melioribacteraceae bacterium
TAGTTATGTATTTTCCCAAGATGTTATCTCTGTTTTTTGAGATGACATCTTGTTGATGGGAAAATTTGAACATTCATCAATCATCCAATCAAATCAATCAGCCATTCTTCATTCAATCAATCATTCTTCTTTTTTTCTAATTCAATTTTACTTTTTTCTCAATATTTTTTATCAGACTACCATCTTTTACAATTTTTAAAACTTTCTGAATATCAAGATGCAATTCTCTATCGTGTTCAAGCGGGGGAACAACTTTTCTTATTTGAATGTGTGCTTCGGAAGTTCCCAAACCGCACTTCAACGGTTTTAGAAATTCAATACCTTGCGAGGCACTTAATAATTCAATGGCAATAACAGTTTGAACATTCTTAAGAATTTGATAACATTTTCTTGCGGCAATTGAACCCATTGAATTATGATCTTCTTGATTAGCTGAAGTTGGAATTGAATCCACACTTGCCGGATGAGCCAATGTTTTATTTTCCGAAACCAATGATGCGGCGGTGTATTGTGCAATCATTAAGCCGGAATGTAAGCCGCCTTTTTTTGTTAGGAAGCGAGGTAAATTACTAAGCTGACCGTTAACCAATCTTTCGGTTCTTCTTTCGGAAACACTTGCAAGTTCCGAAAGAGCTATTGACATAAAGTCCATAGCCAAAGCCATAGGCTGACCGTGAAAATTTCCACCTTCAATATGATCGCCGTCATTAGGAAAAATTAACGGATTATCCGTAACGGAATTTATTTCAATTTCAACTTTAGAGCATACATAATCAATTGCATCTTTTGAGGCTCCGTGAATTTGCGGGATGCACCTTAACGAATACGAATCCTGAACACGTTCATCATTTTCCAAGTGCGATGTTCGTATTTCGCTTTTGTTTATTAAACTTAACATATTCTTTGCAACGGAAAGTTGTCCGTTATAAGGACGCAATTTGTGTAGTCTTAAATCATACGCTTTGTCTGTGCCTCTTAATGCTTCGTGAGATAAAGCTCCGGCTACATCGGCAAGTTTTGAAATATTTTTTGCTTGTATGCAAATGTAAGAAGCAAACGCTGTCATCATTTGCGTTCCGTTAATTAATGCCAATCCTTCTTTTGCTGCAAGTTTAACGGGCGTAAGTTTGTACTTTTTCAAAACGGATTTTGCAGAAATAAGTTTTCCGAATTTTGTGGTATCGCTATTTATTTTATTAAATACTTGAACCTTCCCTTTACCAATTAAAGCCAAAACCAAATGAGCTAAAGGAGCTAAATCTCCACTTGAACCGACGGAGCCTTGCGAAGGAATTGCAGGAATTATATTATTGTTAATCAATTTAATTAAAAGTTCTAAGGTTTGTAATTTTATTCCGGAATTACCTTTTGCCAAGGCATTAACTCTAAGTAACATCATTGTTTTAATAATAAACGGAGGCAAAAGTTCGCCTACACCGGTTGAGTGACTAACAATTAAATTACGTTGCAACTCTTCAATTTTATTTTGAGAAATTTTTACATTAGCAAATTCACCGAATCCGGTTGTAACGCCATAAACAACTTCATCTTCTTTTACCCATTTATCAACAAGTGCTCTGGCTTTTTTAATTTTTGCTATTGCCTTTTTGCTTAGTTCAACCTTTGTTCCGTTTTCAATAAAGTCGTTTATTTTTTCTAATGTTAAACTGTTGCTGTCAATTATTAGTTTTCTTTTTGCCATTTAATAATCTCAAAATTTGTTCGTGTATTTGTTTTGTTGTTCTATATTTAATTGTAATTCCAAAATCATCATACTCGGTTTCAATATCTTCTACAAGCGAATGAATTTTAGAAACAAGATGAGAACGGGAATGATCGGTTCTTATTTTATTTTCTACAAAATTTTGTTCATAAAACTTAATGAAATAATCTTTTAATTTTTTAATATTAATCCCGCGCTCGGCAGAAATCAAAATACTATCGGGATAATGGTTTTTAATTAACTCAAGTTTATGTTTGTCTTCCAGTGCATCAATTTTATTAAAAATTTTTAATCGGGCTTTTTCTTTACAGCCAAGACTTTCCAAGGTTTCTTCAACTACTTGTATATGATCTTCGTAAAACGGATTGGTTATATCAATTACGTGAATAATAAGGTCGGCGGTTTTTACAACATTAAGCGTTGTCTTAAAAGAAGCTACCAAATGATGAGGCAGTTTTCTAATAAATCCGACAGTATCAGTAATCAGTATTCTTTTCTTAGGCGTTAATTCCAAAGCTCTTGTTGTGGAATCAAGCGTTGCAAATAATTTATCTTCCGCATAAACGGCGGCTTCGGTAAGTAAATTTAATAGTGTGGATTTGCCTGCATTTGTATAACCGACCAAGGTAACTTTAATAAAATCTTCTCGACCTAAACTTTTGGTCTTTTGTTGCGATTCAATTTTTTTTAATTTCTCTTTTAACTTTGCAATTCTTGTTCTTATAATTCTTCTATCGGTTTCAATTTGTGTTTCGCCCGGACCTTTTGTTCCAATTCCGCCGTATTGTTTGGAAAGATGCGTCCAAGCTCTTGTTAAACGCGGCAGCATATATTGAAGTTGTGCAAGTTCCACTTGGGTTTTTGCCTGATTTGTTTTTGCGTGTGAAGCAAAAATATCCAGTATCAAACCGGAACGGTCTAATATTTTTTTGTTAATAAGTTTTTCAAGGTTTCTAACTTGCGTAGGATTCAAATCTTCATCAAATATAATAACTGTTATGTCGTTTAATTCCGCAAGTTCGGCAATTTCTTCGGCTTTGCCTTTGCCAATAAAATAAGCGGAATCAAAACGTTGACGTTCTTGAACAATTTTAATAATGGTTTCCGCTCCGGCAGTATCGGCCAGCATTTCCAATTCAAGTAAATGTTCTTCCAATCTTTCTTTGGAAATATCTTTGGTTTTAACCGCTACCAGTATTGCTTTATCTATAATTTTTTTATTTGTTTCTATCATAAATTATTTGTCTTCCAAATTCATTATATCGTTTTTTGTATTATGTGCAACAAACATTTCAATCAATGCCAAAAGGAATGCAATAATAAGAAACGGTTTCCATAGTTCCGTTCCGTATCTTGCTTCTTTTATTTTTCCGATATAATTTTCTTTAGGGTTTATGTTAATAAAATTATTTTTGAAAATCTTCTTAAAATATTCATTCTTTACATCAGTATTGATTTTTGTAAGATCGGATTCTTTGGGATTAACATTTACATCGGCAAAATAAATTAATTTGTTGTTATTATAAAATTTATAATTGCCGACTTGTAACGTTTCTTTGTAATTGTAAATGTTTCCG
>JALSNL010000230.1 GCA_026987055.1 Melioribacteraceae bacterium
ATTTTAACTGCTTTTGTAGTTTTAGTTGTTCTGTTTACCATAATTTTTTGGAGCAGGATTCACGGAACATACAACGTTTATTCAATTATAAATACTGTAAGCAAATCAATAAATAATGAAAATGGTAAATATAATTTTTTAATTGCAGGAACCATTGCTTCCGGAAAAAATATTGATAGTGCAAAAATAGCCGTATCATACAAAAAAAACGGGCATTTCTTTTCAGATATTCAATTCAAGAAAAAACATTATATCATAAATAGTGATACTGATTCAACTCAAGTATTTATTGCCAACTCCAATTTAATTGTTTCCGGTACAGGTAAAGAAATAGGGAATTTTGATGTTATTAAACTGATAGGTGATATTCTCAAGGATTATCCTCAATATAAAAAATTTACAAAGTTATCTTTCGGTAAAAAATTAGGAATGTCTGTATGGACATTCTTTAATGCCAGCTTTGATGAGGCAGAAAAAGACAAGGAAGATTTTGATATTATAACATTTCCTATTGGCAAGCAAAATATTAATCTGTGGCTGAACGATAACAATGACAAATATTTTATTACTTCTCAATTGGAAAAAAAGGAAATAAACTTTGAACTTACACTAAAAGACAAAATTAAAAAAACAGATATAAATAAAGCTGCCAATACAAAAACAATTAACATTTCACGTAAGGAACTTAATACGGCTATTTATAGGGGAGCTTTACGTGCAGGAGGATTATTTTTAGAAAATCAAAATCCGCCAAAGGTTAAAGAAGAAGAAAAAACTTACGGCAAAGGAATTCTAAAATTTAATAACGGCAATAGATTATTTCTTGCAAAAGGAACTCATTATGAAATTGGTGAAGCGCACGGAGCATTGTTAAAATCAGAAGTAAGAAAAATGGTTGATGCAACTTTATACACTATTTGTTGGGTTTACACAGCTTCCAAAAGAACATGGTTTATTGATGATTTACGTGAAGCGTACAAAAGGGAAGCTCCGTTTATTCCAAAAAGATTTCAAGAAGAAATGTCCGGCATGGCAAAAACATCAGGTATTTCAATAGATGAAATAAGATTAACAAATGTATTTCCTGCACTTTTTCATTGTTCAGGCTTTGCTGTTTTTAATTCCGCAACAGTTGGTGGCAAGCTATATCACGGAAGAGTTTTGGATTATATTACCAAATTAGGACTACAATATTATTCCGTTGTATCGGTTATTGCTCCCGATAATTACAATGCATTTGTAAATGTCGGTTTTGCAGGATTTATCGGTTCGGTAACCGGAATGAATGAAAAACAAGTCAGCTTTGGAGAAATGGGAGGCAAGGGCGAAGGTGATTGGGACGGAATGCCAATGGCTTTTTTAATGCGAGATGGAATGGAACGTGCTAAAACATTAAGCGAAGCAGTAAATATTTTTAAAGAAACACCTAGAACATGCGAATATTATTACGTTATTGCCGATGGTAAAATTCCCGATGCAAGAGGTTTGGCAACTTCTCCGGTTCGTTTTGAAGTTATTAAACCAAATCAATATCATAAACAATTACCGGAGCCGGTCAAAGATGCTGTGATTATGTCCGCTGGCAACAGATATAAAAAACTTGTTGAAAGAATAAAAGAAAGCCATGGTAAAATTGATGTGGAAAAAGCCATTCATCTAATGGATAGACCGGTTGCAATGAAAAGCAATTTACACGATGCACTTTTTGCTCCGCAATCTTTGGAAGTTTGGGTATCTAATGCCGGACCAAAAACACCTGCAAGTAGCGAACCATATACTCATTATAATTTTGGAGAATTACTTAAACAATTACGATAATAAAAAATTAGAGCGGGTTTATATAAATCATAAATAATCATAATTATCATAACAATCTGCGTTCCTATAAAGTTTTTAAAAAATAAAATATTGCCGTTTTATCAACATTCTTCATAAAACCACTTTTAAATCAATCCAAAGATGTGTAATTTTATATTTGGATTTAGATATCGTATTCAAAATTATTTTACATATAAAATATAGGAATTACAGATGAACAATAACAAAATTATATGGACGAAAACAGACGAAGCTCCTTTGCTGGCTTCTTACAGTTTATTACCAATTGTTAAAGCTTTTACCAAACATGCAGGTATTGAAATTGAGACAAAAGATATTTCCTTGGCCGGAAGAATCCTTGCAAACTTTCCTGAAAACTTAACCGATGACCAAAAGGTGGAAGATGCTTTGGCTGAACTTGGCAAATTAGTTAAACAACCGGAGGCAAACATAATTAAGTTGCCAAACATAAGTGCTTCCGTTCCTCAGCTTAAAGCCGCAATTAAAGAACTTCAAGAGAAAGGATATAACATTCCCGATTATCCCGAAGAACCAAAAACCGAAGAAGAAAAAGAATTACAAAAACGATTTGCCAAAAATCTCGGTTCGGCTGTTAATCCCGTTTTACGTGAAGGAAATTCCGATAGAAGACCTGCGGCAGCGGTAAAAAAATATGCACAAAAAAATCCTAATAAAATGATGAAGCCTTGGCCGGAATCCGGTTCCAAAACAAGAGTTGCTCACATGTCCGGAAATGATTTTTACGGTAATGAAAAATCAATGACCCTTGAAGAAGAAGATAACTTTAGAATTGAATTTGTTGATGAAAACGGTAATGTAACCGTTTTGAAAAAAGAACTTCCTTTGCTGAAAGGGGAAGTAGTTGATTCAACCGTAATGAACGTAGCGGAACTTAGAAAATTTTATGCCGAACAAATTGAGGCTGCAAAAAAAGATGAGGTTCTTCTATCGTTACACTTAAAAGCAACTATGATGAAAGTTTCCGATCCTATTATGTTTGGTCACGCTGTTTATGTTTATTTCAAAGAAGCTTTGGATAAACATGCCGATACTCTTAAAGAAATAGGTGCAAACGTAAATCTTGGAATTGCAGATGTGCTAAATAAATTGAATAAATTACCTGCCGAAAAGAAAGCTGAAATAGAAGCTGACATAAATGCGGTTTATGAAAAACAATGCGATCTTGCAATTGTTGGAAAGGGAAAAACGAATTTGCATGTTCCGAACGATGTGATAATTGATGCTTCCATGCCTAATGTTGTACGCGACGGCGGAAAAATGTGGAACAAAAATGACGAACTTCAAGATGTAATTGCTATGATTCCCGATAGAAGTTATGCAACAATTTACGAAGAGATAATTGAGAATGCAAAAGAGCACGGACAGTTCAATCCCGCAACAATGGGCAATGTTGCCAACGTTGGTCTTATGGCACAAAAAGCAGAAGAATAC
>JALSNL010000231.1 GCA_026987055.1 Melioribacteraceae bacterium
AAAGAAGTTCCTAACTTTAAATTTGTTCCGCTTATAGGTAAAGAAGGATGGTGAATTGATGATTGGAAAGCTTGAATGAACGGATGATTGAAATATTAAAAGTTTGGAAAGATTGAGTGATTGATTTGAATGAAAGATTGTTCAATGGTTTTTTACTTTAATTCAAGTTTAAAAACATAAAAGCTATAAAGTAGAATTTTTCGTTTCTGT
Organism: Melioribacteraceae bacterium; assembly: GCA_026987055.1. GTDB lineage: Bacteria > Bacteroidota > Ignavibacteria > Ignavibacteriales > Melioribacteraceae > JALSNL01. The sequence continues at coordinate 211 of JALSNL010000231.1, forward strand.
AAATTGCGGACGGGTTAGATAAAAAAATATCAACAGTTTATAAAAGAGATTAAATTTTTTTATCATTCAGCCAATCAACCATTCAGCCAATCTTTCATTCTTTCTTTATTTATTTACAAAAAGGTTTTCTTGTATGAATAACTTACCGAAAGTAATTGTAATTATAGGACCAACTTGCAGTGGTAAAACCGATTTGGCAATTTCGCTTGGCGGAAAAATTCCCTCCGAAATTATATCGGCAGATAGCAGGCAAGTTTATAAATATCTAACAATTGGAACTGCAAAGCCTACCGAAAAAGAATTGCAAAAAGTTAAACATCATTTTGTGGATTTTCTAAATCCCGATGAAAATTATAATGTAAGTAAATTTGAGAAAGATGTATTAAAACAAATTGGACAAATTATTGATAATAAGCGAACGCCAATAATAGTAGGCGGTTCGGGCTTATACATTAGAGCAATTGTTGATGGAATTTTTGATGTGGTTGATACCGACGAAAAATATAGAATGGAATTGATGAACTATCGAAAAAAATTCGGGAACGAGTTTCTTTATGAAGAATTAAAAAAAGTTGATCCGGAATCGGCTAAAAATTTGATTCCTCAAAATTGGAAAAGAATAATACGGGCTTTGGAAGTTTATAAACTTGCCGGAAAACCGATTTGGAAACTGCAGCAAGAATATAAACGGGAAACTAATTTGCAATTTTTTCAATACGGATTAAATTGGGATAGAAAAATTTTATATAAAAATATTGAACTTCGTGTAGATAAAATGATTGAATCCGGTTTGGTTGATGAAGTGAAAAATATTTTGAAACTTGGTTACAGCAAAGATATCAATGCTTTGAACACTGTCGGTTACAAAGAAATAATAGAATATCTTGAAGGTAAAACCACTTTGGAAAGGGCAATAGAACTTATCAAAAGAAATACAAGACGATATGCAAAGCGTCAACTTACTTGGTTTAGAAAAGATAAAAGAATTAAATGGTTTGATATTAACAAAAAAAACGACTTAAAAAAAATTGCCGAAAGTATTGCCGCAGACATTTCTTAAGTTGTGGAATTCTTAATGTTTGGATATATTCATACATAAGAAAAAACTAAAAAGAGAAAAAAGCTATGAAAGAAAAAATTAAAATTGCATCCGGTCAAGGTTTTTGGGGCGATTTAATTGATGCTCCTTATAATCAAGTAATGGAAGGAGATATTGACTATCTTGTTATGGATTACTTGGCGGAAGTTACAATGTCTATTTTGCAGAAACAAAAAAACATTAATCCCAAATTCGGTTATGCAAGAGATATTCCCGCACTAATGAAAAGAATTTTACCGACTTGCAAAGAAAAGGGAATTAAAGTTATAACAAACGGTGGAGGAGTAAATCCTATCGGTTGTGCCGAAGCTATTATTGAGGTTGCCGAAGAACTAAAAATATCCGGCTTGAAAGTAGCCGTGGTTTTAGGCGATGATATCAAAGACAGATTAGACGAACTAATTGAAAAAGGTGAAGACCTGAATAATATGGAAACCGGCGAAGAAATTATTACCGTAAAAGATAAATTGTTAAGTGCAAATGTTTATCTTGGTGCATTCCCGATTGTAGAAGCTCTGCAGAAAGGTGCGGATATTGTGATAACCGGAAGAACAACCGATACGGGACTTACACTTGCTCCGATGATTTACGAATTCGGTTGGGCAAAAGATAATTATGATTTAATGGCAGCCGGAACGGTGGCCGGACATATATTGGAATGCGGCGGACAAGCAAGCGGAGGAAATTTCCTTGGCGATTGGCAATCCGTGCCGGATATGGCAAATATTGGTTTCCCAATTGCTGAAGCTTATCCCAATGGCGAATTTGTTATTACGAAACACGAATCACTTGGCGGATTGGTTTCTTTTGAAACCGTTGCAGAACAACTTGTTTATGAAATTGGTGATCCTAAAAAATATATTACTCCGGATTGTGTTGCCGATTTCACATCAATTCACTTGGAAGATTTGGGAAACAACAGAGTAAAAGTTTACGGAATAAAAGGAGAAAAAGAAACCGATACCTACAAAGTATCTTGTTCGTATGCCGATGGTTATTCGGCTTCGGCTACTTTAACTTATTCTTGGCCTCAAGCTTTAACAAAAGCAAAAGCTGCAGATCAAATTCTTAGAAAACGTTTGGAAAAATTAAATTTGGATTTTGATGAGATTAATACGGAATTTCTCGGTTACAATGCTTGTCACGGACCTCTTTCAAAAAAATTGGATGAAGATGATATTAACGAAATTGTTTTGAAAGTTTCCGTTAGATCTCATGATAAAAATTCCGTTACAAGATTCGGTAAAGAAATTGCTCCTTTAATTTTAACCGGTCCGCCCGGAGTAACCGGTTTTGCCGGCGGAAGACCGAAACCGAGTGAAGTTGTTGCTTATTGGCCTGCTCTTATTCGTAAAGATGTTATTCAAACCGAAGTAAAAATTTTGGAGGTATAAATGAAAATAAAACTTTTGGATATTGCTCACGGTAGAAGCGGAGATAAAGGCGATGCCGGTAATGTTGGTGTTATTGCTTATGATGATAAAGGTTATGAAATTATTAAAAAATATCTTACCGAAGAAAGAGTTAAAGAACATTTCAAAGGTATTTGTCTTGGTAAAGTTGAACGTTTTGAATTGCCGAATATACGAGCATTAAATTTTCTATTGCACAATACGCTTGGCGGTGGTGGAACTGTTTCGCTTAAGCACGATGCACAAGGTAAAACGCTGGCTACGGCAATGTTAAGAATGGAGTTGGAAATAGATTAAATTGTTGTAGTTTATTTGTTTGCTGCATTTAATAAAAAACGGCTAGATGAAATTTATATGAATTGTTGAATTACAACAGCTATAATACTTTAAAATTAAATGATTATAGAACTAATTATCGCTTAATATTTGTTTAAGAAAAATATTTAGAGGAACAATGTACGAAGAACAATTAAAAAAGATAAATGAACAAAAAGAAAAATTAGAAAAACTACGAGGTTATCTTTGACGTAGATTTAAAGAAAGTAAAAATTTCCGATCTTAA
>JALSNL010000232.1 GCA_026987055.1 Melioribacteraceae bacterium
ATTGAGTGTACATTTTGTTCTCTAATTCTTCTGGCAATTAATTGTGTGTATTGAGAACCAAAATCAAGAACGATAATTGTATTGTGAATATTCATTTATATTTCTTAGGAATGATTATTATAAAAAATGCCGAATAATATTAACATTAAAGTTAATTAAAATCGGCATAAGAAATTTTTTGTAAAGCTAAAATAATAAAAAAGTTAAGCTGTAATCTGGACTTTATAGTCTTCGCTTGAAATCAGATCATTTAAATCGTCTTGATTCGAAAGTTCAACTTTAATAATCCAACCTTCGCCGTATGGATCACTATTTATTAGTTCAGGCTCATCTTCAAGTTTAGGATTAACTTCTAAAAGCTTTCCGCTGCACGGAGCAAACAAATCGCTAACTGTTTTAACCGCTTCTAAAGTTCCAAAAGATTCACCTTTAACAATTTCTTCCATATCGGGATCTACATCAACATAAACAATATCGCCCAATTCACTTTGAGCAAAATCGGTAATACCAATAAAAGCATTATTTCCATCTACTTTTAACCATTCATGTTCTTTTGTGTATTTTAGTTCTTCAGGTACATTCATTTTACCCTCTACTTTTATAATTTTTATTTTGAAAAATGTTTATCTATAAATGAAGTATCATACTCTGCCTTAACAAAATTTTCGTTTTCTAAAACTTCCATGTGAAACGGAATAGTTGTTTTAATTCCTTCAACTGCAAATTCTTCGAAAGCACGTTTTGCTCTGGCAATAGCATGATTTCTATTACTTCCCCATACAATCATTTTTGCTATTAACGAATCGTAATAAGGTTGTATTGTATATTGATTGTAAATATGCGAATCGATACGAACTCCGAAACCACCCGGAAAATGCAAATAATCTATTTTGCCCGGTGTCGGTCTGAAATTATTTTCAGTATCTTCCGCATTTATTCTAAATTCAAAACAATGCCCGATTGGTTCTTTGGGAATTTCCGTTATTTTTTCTCCGGCAGCAACTAATATCTGTTGCTTAATTAAATCTATATTATTAACCATTTCTGTAATTGAATGTTCAACTTGAATTCTAGTATTCATTTCAATAAAATAAAATTTTTGATGTTTATCAACTAAAAATTCAATTGTTCCGGCTCCTTCGTAATTAACGGATTTTGCACCTAAAATAGCAGCATCTGCCATTTTTTTTCTTGTTTCTGCAGTAATTACCGGACTTGGTGTTTCTTCAATTAATTTTTGGTGTCTTCTTTGTATTGTACAATCCCTTTCGCCATATTGATAGACATTACCTTGCTGATCGCCCATAATTTGAATTTCAACATGGTGAGGATTTTCTATATATTTTTCGAGATACATTTCACCGTTGCTAAAAGAAGCTTCTGCTTCGGCACTTGCATTTTGATATGCTTTTTCAATTTCGTCTTCATTCCAAACAATACGCATACCTTTACCGCCGCCTCCTGCAGATGCTTTTAGCATTACAGGATAACCAATTTCTTTAGCAATTATTTTAGCTTCTGCAATATCTTTTAACGCACCTTCACTTCCGGGTACAACAGGTACACCAACCTTACGCATAGTATCTTTTGCTAAAGCTTTATCTCCCATACGATTTATCATATCCGGAGAAGGACCAATAAACTTAATATTTGATTCGGCACAAATTTCGGAGAACTCTGCATTCTCGGCTAAAAATCCGTAACCCGGATGTATTGCATCGGCTCCGGTTACTTCTGCAGCAGCTATAATACTGGGTATTTTTAAATAACTATCTTTTGATTGTGCAGGACCGATACAAACTGCTTCATCGGCAAAAACAACATGTAAAGAATCTTTATCGGCAACCGAATAAACAGCGACAGTCGGGATGCCTAGTTCTTTACAAGTTCTAATTATTCTAAGGGCAATTTCACCCCGGTTAGCTATAAGAATTTTTTTGAACAAGTAGCTCCTCTAAATAATAATTGTAGCAATTAACTTTTTTCTATTTCAAAAAGGGGTTGATTAAATTCGACAGGTGTTGCATCATCAACTAAAATTTTTACAACTTTCCCGTTAATATCCGATTCAATTTCATTCATCAACTTCATAGCTTCTACAATACAAAGTACTGAACCGGTGGAAATACTATCACCAACTTTAACATAAGGGTCCGCATCGGGTGCAGGTGCTCTATAAAAAGTACCAACTATTGGCGAAGTAATTACATGAATATTTTCATTTGTAACTTTAGTATCATTTTTTGGTACTTCCGGTGTAGTGGTAGCTTCTGATGAAACCGGCGGAATTGGAGATTGTACCGGAGTTTCCGGCATTTGCATTCCTGTAAAAGTTTGGGAAACTTTTCCATTTTTAGATATTTTTATTTTTAAGTCACCTTCACTGATAGAAAAATCGTTAATTTTACTATTTTCTACAATTTTAATAAGTTTTTTAATCTCATTGATATCCATATTCTCACTCTTTATTTTTTTATTCTTTCCATATATTGGCCGGTTCTGGTATCAACTTTTAATAAATCTCCTTCATTGATAAATAAAGGAACATTAATACTAGCACCGGTTTCTAATTTTGCCGGTTTAACTGCATTTGTTGCAGTATTTCCTCTAAAGCCAGGCTCAGTTTCTACAACTTCCAATTGAACATGAATTGGAATTTCCAATGTAACTATTTGTTCGTTATCATCAACCAATAGTTCAACTGTTTCACCTTCTTTCAAAAATTTATCTCCACCGTCAAACATTTCCAAAGGAACTGTGATTTGTTCGTAAGTATCGTTATCCATTAGAACCAAACCGGCGGCTTCTTTGAATAAGTATTGATATTTTTTTCTTTCTACTCTTACAATATCAATGCTTTCACCTGAACGGAATGTATTATCCAATACTTTACCTGTTCTTAAATTTTTTAAGGTGCTTCTTACAAAAGCTCCGCCTTTACCGGGTTTAACATGTTGAAATTCCGTAATAGTATAAAGATCATTTTTAAATTTTATGATCAATCCGTTTCTGAAATCTGATGTATCGGCCATAATTCCTATTATTTAGTTATTGTTATTAAATTTGTGCTAAATATTTATCAACATCTTGAGCAACAGCACTTGTTTTAAATTCTTTTTTGATTCTATTAAGAACTGTTTCCGCCATTTCTTTATTATTGGCTTTAAGATAATTAATGCCGGCATTTAATAAATAATCCGGTGTTAAAGGATTGTATTTTGAAACATTTGCAGCTTTGTTATAATATCCGGCTGCTTTTTCAAATTCACCGTCATGT
>JALSNL010000233.1 GCA_026987055.1 Melioribacteraceae bacterium
CCGCCCTTAAACGGCAAAGTTAAATTACAACAATTTATTTATAAAAAGATTAAAACTTAAATTACTGTACAAACTAAAATAACAAATTAACACAACTGTTCAAAACCAAAATGTAGAACAAAAGCCACACCGCCCAAAGCGGTTGGGTTTATTTGCTCGTATGTTTAAATTAAGAAAAATAATTAACTTTGCAATAACTTATAGGCAAAGTCATAGAAGGGAGATGAACGGCTAGGTATCTTACCCAAGAATATCGTTAACCAGGTAAATCCCTCTATGACTTTTCCACTTCATTGAAACTGAACAGTACTTAGTGAACTCTTAGTTTTATTTGTCTTACTAAATAATTATATGAGTATCACGTATAAGTTACGAGCTAAGTTCATTGTGAAGCTTGCCTTTTTTATTAACCCTCTATCTTTTATAAAGGAGTTTTCTATGTTACAAAATACAACTCTTAAACAAATTATAGGTATCGATATTTCTAAAGATACAATTGATGTTCGTTTCGGTTCTATCGATACAACTCAAGAAAAAACAATTTCCAAATCAGCAAGTTTTAAGAACACTCTTTCGGGTTTCAATAAACTTATAGAATGGAAAAATAAAAAAATATTATCCGAAAATATTCCTCTTTTTTTTGTTATGGAAACTACCGGTGTTTATTATGAAAACCTTGCTTACTTTCTTTATCAAAATAAATACAATGTTTCTGTTGTGCTTGCAAACAAAATATTCAACTATGCTAAGTCTCTTGAAACCAAATCAAAAACCGATCCTATTGATGCTGCATCGGTTACTAGTTTTGGTCTCGAAAGAAAACTAAAACTATGGAATCCTCCCTCTATTACTATGAAATCAATCAAATCTCTTTGCAGAGAGTACCATTCAACTAAGGATAATATTACTGAAATTAAAAACCAATTGCACGCCCTTAAGACTTCTTACAAAGCTGATAAACAAAGTATTACAAGAAAAACCAAACTAATAAAACTACTTGAAAAACAAGTAAATGAAATAATAAACCAGCTTAAAACAATTGTTGAAAAGGATGAAAAACTATCAGCTAAAATTGAAAATATTATTACAGCTAAAGGTTTAGGTTTTATTACAGTAGTAAGCGTTATTGCCGAGACCAATGGCTTTGAACTTGTAAACAATAGAAAACAACTTACCAGTTATGCCGGCTTTGATGTTGTTCTTAATAATTCCGGTAAGAGAATAGGTAAAACTTCTATTTCTAAAAAAGGTAACAAGTATCTTAGAAAAGCTGTTTTTATGCCCGCTTTATCTGCTGTACAGCACAATCAAAAATTCAAAGAACTTTACAAACGTCTTGTCTCTAAGGGTAAAAACAAAAAGCTTGCTTTAATTGCAGTTGCTAGAAAATTACTACTGCTTATTTATACTTTATGGAAAAACGATTCCGTTTATATTCCTAATTATAAATCTCATTAAATTCTTTTTTTTATCAAAAAAACATACGAAATGTTTTTTGTTCTTTGACAATTTTTCTGCTCTTTTTTACTTGACTTTTATCACAGTACCTGGTTATGCACGAATTAGAGCAACATATTAAAAGAAACAACTAAATACTCAAAGTGTGAAAATATAAACTTTTACTAATTCAAAAAAAAACTAAAATTATGAATATTTCACAAAGAAAACAGATCTCACAAAAACAAGATTATAATTTAAAAATTAAAAAATTTGAAATATAATCCTGAACCCAAAAGCAAAATTAGAAAGGTAGCACCCAAATCAATAAATAAAGTTTTGGAAATTGGTATTTTTATTGCTGGATCAACTGTTCTCCCAGACATATTTTCATACATTTCATTGATTTGTTCTTCTGTTTTACCAATAAAGCTTCCGAAAGGTTTTAAATCTTCGAAGGAATGAATATCGCTAAACTTTACTGATTTTAAATCGCTGAAATTTTTAAAAAGATTTTTATCAAATTCTGTAATAACCTTTTTTGCTGCCGTAGGAATATTCTCTATCATATAATTAGAATAAAATTTTCTTTGTGTCAAATTCCATCGTTTACGATATAATTCCTTTTCACCATATTTTTTTTCTAATTCATACCATAGTTGAAAACCACTGTATTCATAGTCATGAGACCAAAAAACGGGATGATTATTAAGATTTGCTGTTGTTATTTTATCTGCGATATTTGCATAATTGTAAGGCGGATCCCATAACTCCGGACCATATTCTTTATATAAGAGCTTAGATAATCTAGTGGCAGAATAAGTTGCCCAGCCTTCCTCTTCGGGTCCCATTACCCAGTTTTGATAAGGAACAGTTCCAAATAGATGGCTATATTCGTGTAGTATAGCATTAACTGGGTCCATTGAGTTTATAGAAATGCTATTTGAATTCAATTGTACGCTATCAATACAAAAGTCAATACATTTTTCTGAAATTAAATTCCCTTCAATTTTGTTTGGAAAATAAGCTTTAAATCCACCTCTGCCTATACTCTGTATTACTAGCTCATCTGCTTTGAGATGAACCCCAAATTCTTTTTGACTTAGTATATTAGCGGCACTGATTACACGAGCGAAACGCTTAGCCACCGATAGAACAACTGGGTTGTCGTATTTAATTGTTATATCCTTAATTTTAACAAAATTCTTTGGTGAATAGTCGTATCGGTCTCTACTTATCGAAGTAAAATTTGGTAATCCAAAATCTAAAAATAAGGCTACAATTAATATAACAACAAGAGCAATCCATTTAGGATAACTTTTTTTTCTATTTATAAAAATAGCACCGGTTATTAATGCTACTGTAGGTAAAGCAAAAGTAAATATATTACTTGATATACCTGTGACTACTATAAAAGAACATAATAAGCCTACTATGGTTGCTGCAATTAACGCAATTTTATTTGATTTTAAATAAAGATTGCGAAAAGCCAATATTGCTAATGCCTCTGTTGTTCCGACTCCTACAAATAAAGCCATCAAACCACTGCCAAATCCTTTGCTAAAAAACAAATCTTGAGGCAAACAAAATATTGCCGTAACAATCAAGGCAAATAAAAAACGAAGCCAACGTTTTTGGGTTGCTAAATTATCTATCAACAAATTAACAGCCCAGAATGCCAAAACAAAGTGCACCAATCTCAAAATCGTTGCTTGATTAAAATGAAAGAAAATAAAATATTTTTCAACATATACGAACAATCCAAGTCCTGCAATGAGTGGAAAAAGAAT